>CAYZPB010000007.1:0-26881 GCA_964480445.1 uncultured Caryophanales bacterium | reverse complement strand
TTCAACCCTATTTTAATTTTCTATCCTAGACATCAATGCTACGCACTCAACGTGCACAGTCTGCGGAAACATATCAACCGGCTGCACCTTCATTGTCTTATAGCCACCAGCTTCCAGTATTCCCAAGTCCCGCGCTAGCGTTGCTGGATTACATGAAACATAGACTACCCGCTCTGGTCCCATAGCAATTATCGCCTCGAGCAAAGCAGGTTCACAGCCTTTGCGTGGTGGATCAACAACTATTACATCAGCCTTAGTGCCTTCCTTCTGCCACTCCGCCATAACCTCTTCTGCAGCTCCCAAAACATAGCTCACATTATCTATCTCATTTAGCTCGGCATTAATTCGCGCATCACGAATCGCTTCTTCCACAATCTCGACTCCGTACACATGTTTAGCCTTTTGCGCTAAAAATAGCGAAATTGTGCCGATTCCACAGTAGGCATCAATCACAATCTCCTCGCCTGTCAACTGTGCAAACTCAACAGCCTTCTCGTACAAAACCCGTGTCTGCTCCGGATTCACCTGATAAAAGGAAGGTGGCGAGATCGCAAAACGTACACCCGCCAGCTCATCATAGATCACGTCTGCTCCAGCCAAGGTGACAAATTCATCCCCCAGTATCACATTATCCCGCCGTTGATTAAGATTCTGCACCAGACTAGTCAAGTCTGGCAACTCCGCCAGCAAGCGTTCCACTAGCTCTGCCTTACCGGCAAAATCCCACTCATTGGTCACCAAGATCAACATCGTTTCACCGGTTGCTGCCGCAGTCCGTGTCACTGCATGCCGCAGAACACCCTGCCCGCTCTTCGGATCATAGGCCGGAATCTTTATTTCCCCGGCAATATTCCGCACAGCCTGATTAATCCTGTTGCCGACATCATCCTGGATCAGGCATTCCTGCATATCAATCACGCGGTTTGTCCTCCTGGCATAAAAGCCCGAAATTAATCGCCCTTCCGACTCCGCAAAAGGTACCTGCAACTTATTTCGATAGAGCCAAGGCTCAGCCATTCCCAACGTCTCCGCAATTTCTACCGCCTCTATCCCACCCAGCCGCTTTAGGTTATTCGTCACAAGTTCGCGCTTCCACGCAAGCTGTGCCGGATAAGAGAGGTGCTGCAGCTGGCAGCCGCCGCAACTGCCGTAAATTGTACAATGTGCAGCCACCCGTTCCCTACTTGGCTCCAAGATTTCCAGTAATCGTGCATAACCAAATCGCCGATTAACCTTAACGACGCGCGCCCGAATTAATTCTTCAGGCAACGCGTCTGCTATAAAGAGGGTGTAGCCCTCATATTTACCAACACCCAGTCCCTCATGGCTGAGATCAGTTATCTTTAATATAATCTCTTGATTTTTGCTAACAGGTGGCTTATCAGACTGACCACCTGCCTGCCTAGGCCTTTTCATCTAACCTAATTTCTCCTTTAGCAGTTTATTAACTAATTGTGGATTCGCCTTACCGCGAGTTGCCTTCATTACTTGCCCAACCAAGAAGCCGAAAGCTTGCGCCTTACCGCCTTGGTAATCCGCAACCGATTCCGGATTATCAGCAACTACTTGTGCAATTATAGTTCCTAGCTCACCCTCATCAGAAATCTGTACTAGACCCTTTTCCTTAACGATCGTCTGTGGGTCTTTACCACTGGCTAGCATTTCTTCGAATACTGTTTTAGCAATTTTCCCGCTAATAGTTCCATTATTAATCAGCTCAACCATCTGCCCCAAGGAGCTTGGTGCCAGCTTTAAATCTTTAACTTCCAAATAGTTTGTATTTAAGTAAGCCAGTAAATCGCCCATCATCCAGTTGGCAACCGACTTATAATCGTCTGTCTCAGCTACCGCAAGTTCGAAAAAGTCAGCTAACTCCTTTAACGAGGTCAAAATACTCGCATCATATTCTGATAAATCATACTGCTCAACATAACGCGCTAGTCGTGCATCTGGTAATTCCGGTAAATCTTTGCTGACGCGTTCCACATCCTCATCAGTTAGCCTAATCAGTACTAAGTCTGGATCAGGAAAATAGCGATAATCCTCCGCCTCTTCCTTACCGCGCATTGCGATTGTAACACCTTTGCCCTCGTCCCAACGTAAAGTCTGCTGTGTAATTATTTCGCCAGCATTAAGCATCTCAGCCTGTTTCTCAACCTCATACTCCATCGCCCGCTCAACAGCACGGAAAGAGTTCATATTTTTTAGTTCGCGCTTGGTACCAAACTTCTCCTGTCCGCTCGGTCGCAGACTAATGTTTGCGTCACAGCGCAGCGAACCTTCTTCCATCCTCACATCAGAAACACCTGTGTATTGTATAATTGCCTTAAGCTTTTCTAGATAAGCACGCGCCTCTGCAGGCGAACGAAGATCAGCCTCGGAAACAATCTCAATTAAAGGCATCCCCGCACGATTGTAATCTACTAGACTACCACCATCATTCTCGCTATGTGTCAGTTTACCCGCATCTTCCTCTAGATGAACTCGGTTGATACGGATCCGCTTCTTCTTACCTTCTACATCAATATCAATCCAACCATTAACAGCGATCGGCATATAAAACTGCGATTTCTGATATGCAGAAGCTAAATCTGGATAAAAATAGTGTTTGCGGTCAAATTTATTCTCAAGCTTAATATCACAATTAAGCGCCAGAGCCGCCATCATGCCAAACTCCACCGCCTGTTTATTCAAGACTGGCAAGGAACCAGGCATCGCCAAGCAGCCTGGGCAGACATTTGTATTAGGTGCCGCACCAAACTCTGTCGAACAACCACAGAAAATCTTAGTTTTTGTCGCCAACTCCACGTGAACTTCTAAACCAATTACCGTTTCATAAGTCATTTCGTCTACCCCTTTCTACTCTTCGGTTGTGCCTTGTGATGCTCAGTGCTCTGCTCATAGGCATAAGCCGCACGCAGAACATCCGCATCAGCGAACTGTTTGCCAGTAAGCTGTAAACCCACTGGTAGCCCATCGGCAAAACCACATGGTAGACTAATCGCCGGCAAGCCGGCTAGATTAGCTGCTACCGTTAGAATATCACTGTGATACATGGTCAATGGATCATTGGTATTATCGTTTATCTTAAATGCTGTTGTCGGTGTCGTTGGCCCCAGCACCAAGTCATATTTTGCAAAAACCTGATCATAATCATTTTTTACTAATGTCCTCACACGCTGTGCCTGCAAAAAATAATCCTCATAGTGACCGGTACCCAGTACATAGTTGCCAAAGATAATCCGCCGCTTAACTTCCGGTCCAAGAGCCTCACTGCGAGTTCGTAGATACATATCCTGCAAACTTTCAGGTTTCTCAGCTCGCAGACCATAGCGCACGCCGTCAAAACGACCTAGATTGGAACCCGCTTCAGCTGCTAAAATAATATAATTAGCCGCGATTGCATACTCGCTATGCGGTAGTGATACTTCATCAACAGTTGCCCCTAAATCTTCAAAAACCTTAACAGATTCTATGACAGCCTCTTTAACCGCTGGATCAATGCCTTCAATAAAATATTCCTTAGCAACACCAATCCGCATTCCCTTAATATCGCCTGTTAAGGCAGCAGCATAATCTGGTACCTCCACATCGCTCATCATTGAATCCATTGGATCCTTGCCAGCAATCGCCTGCAAAACGTAGGCTGCATCCTCAACATTTTTGGTAAGTGGACCGACATGGTCTAAGGATGAGGCATTCGCAACCAAGCCATAACGCGAAACTAAACCATAGCTTGGCTTAAAGCCAACTATCCCAGTATAGGCAGCCGGCTGACGAATCGATCCGCCTGTATCAGAGCCTAGCGCGTAATAAACTTCACCGCTGGCAACTGCTGCCGCCGAACCACCACTTGACCCCCCTGGCACCCGATTAAGGTCCCATGGATTATAGCTTGGTTGAAATGCCGAGTACTCAGTTGAAGAGCCCATGGCAAACTCATCCATATTTGTTTTTCCGACCATGATTGAGCCTTCATCAACCACTCTGTCATAGACAGTCGCATTATATACAGGTATGTAATTGACTAACATTTTACTGCCACAAGTCGTCAATACTCCCTTAGTCGAAATATTATCCTTAACACCGACTGGCAAAGCTGCTAATAACCCTAAGTCGGCTCCCGCTGCAATCCTTTCATCTAGCGCCGCCGCCGCCGCTAAAGCATTCTGCTCATCCAAGGTGATAAAGGCTTGCACATCTGACTCTACTTCAGCAATTCTTTTGAAGGAGAGCTTAACTAAATCTGTTGCCGTAAGTTCTTTCTGACGCAACTTACTATTTATCTCTTTAATTGTTAAATCTCGCAGTGACATTCTCTCTCCCCCTATTCCATAATTGTTGGTACTTTAAATTGACCATCGCTTGTCTCTGGCGCATTTGCTAAAGCCTCTTCATTAGTTAGCGACTCTATAACCTCATCCTCACGGAAAATGTTAACCAGATCCAGCCCTTGGTTAGTCTCAACTACACCAACCGTATCAAGTTTTTTTATCTTGTCGACAAAACTAAGCATTTGATTTAACTGTTCGCCATAAGTCGTCTGCTCAGCCTCGCTTAACTCTAAGCTGCCAAGTCGAGCAGCATTAAGCAAATCTTCCTTACTCATGCTCATCTCTTATTCCACCTTCTTTCTTAATTCAGAATATCTCTTTCCATTTTGCTCTACCAGCCAGCATGTCCTCGGCGTATTTTTTGGCGCCGCTTAAACTATGACTAGCCGCATTACCACATTGAATCTCATTAGCCGCCGGCACTTCTTTGGCCTCGAGGACCTCTTTAAGTGTCTTTTCCAGTGCCGCATAAACTAGCTCTTCATCTGGTAAGTTAAGTACCAGCAAATAAAATCCAGTCTGACAGCCCATCGGACTAATATCGACTACATTGTCTAGATGCTCGCGAATACCCACTGCCAATAGATGCTCTAGCGCATGCACAGCCGACATCTCCATAAAGCGTAAGTTCGGTTGCGTAAAGCGCAAATCAAACTTGCTCAGGACATCACCATGCTCACCACGTGTTGTACTAACTAGGCGAACATAGGGCGCCTTTACTTTTGTATGATCTAAATTAAAGCTTTCAACATCAAACTTTTTATCCAAAGCTATCAATCTCCTTTAACATTAATTCAACCAAGGCTGCAGAGTTTTTCGAAGCCTGAACGAGGAACTGCTCATAAGAGACCAAGGTATCCCCACCAGCGATATCTGAAAGCGAACGAATAACTACAAAAGGTATCCCGAACTGCCAAGCAACCTGCGCAATCGCTGTTGATTCCATTTCACAAGCTTGAACTCTGGGAAATTGTCGGCGTACATCATCTACCCGACTCAATTCATCCATAAAGGAGTCACTGGAAGTGATTAAACCCTTTACTACCTGCACATCTAGCTGCCTGCCGCTCTTTAATGCTAGTTCAACTAAAGCTTCAGCGGGAAGATAATAAGCTGGCATAGCAGGTACCTGCCCGAACTCGTAGCCAAAGCCAGTAGCATCGACATCATGATAACGCAATTCATCTGCGACCACGATATCCCCAATATTTAGCTCTAAATTAACGCCACCGGCAACGCCGGTATTAATAATATAATCTGGTTGATAAAGCTGAATCAGCAGCGTCGTTGCAATCGCTGCATTGACTTTGCCAATTCCACACTTTAGTAGTACAACTTCAACTTGTCCCAGCTTACCCTTAGCGAACTCAAAACCAGCAATCTGAGATTCCTGAAGTTCATCAAGTTTCTCATGCAGAATGCCGATTTCTTCCTCCATCGCACCAATTACACCAACTAGCATTAACTCTTCCCCCTATAAGGTTTCTGATGTTACTTTTAATTGTAGGAAAAGCTGCAGATAATCGCGACCGCCAGCTTTTGAATCTGTACCAGAAAGATTAAAGCCACCAAATGGATGAACACCTACAATAGCGCCTGTGCATTTACGATTAAAGTAAAGGTTGCCACAATGTAATTCTCTGCGACCACGCTCAATTGTCTCTCTATTTCTTGCATAAAGTGCACCTGTTAAGCCATATTCTGTATCATTAAAGATCTCAATTCCTTCATCCAAATTCTTAGCTTTAATTAGCGCCAGAACAGGACCAAAAATCTCCTCTTGTGCAATCCGAGCATGTGGGTCAATATCAGCAAAAATAGTAGGTTCAATATAGTAACCCTTGTTATCATCGCTGCCACCACCTAAGATTAAGCGGCCTTCTTTTTTACCAATCTCAATATATTCGGTAATCTTTTTAAAAGCACCGGCATCAGCTACTGGGCCGCTCTGGTTTTCTAATAGCTCCGGAGCTCCCTGTTTCAGCTCCTTTGCCTTAGCGACAATTTTTGCTAACAACTCATCATAAACATCCTGATGGATAATTGCTCGTGAACAGGCAGAGCACTTCTGCCCTTGAAAACCAAAAGCAGATGTAACGATTCCTGTTGCCGCTGCATCAAGATCTGCATCATGATCTACTAAAATCGCGTCCTTGCCACCAAGTTCAGTAACTACGCGTTTAATCCATTTCTGGCCCGGCTTAACGACTGCTGCTTTGGCAGTAATGCCTAGCCCAACTTCTTTAGAACCAGTAAAACTGATAAATCTTGTTAATGGATGTTCAACCAGATAGTCGCCCACCTCGGTGCCACTACCGGGGACAAAATTAACAACGCCCGCAGGTATCCCTGCCTCTTCCAACAGTTCCATGAACTTCGCTGCAATCACCGGTGTCGCGCTAGCAGGTTTCAGTACCACTGTATTACCAGTTACAATCGCTGCAGTAGTCATTCCCACCATAATTGCATTTGGGAAATTCCAGGGCGAGATAATTACACCTACACCAAGTGGAATATAATAAAGGTCATTGGTTTCACCTTTATAAGGTGTTACCTCCTGTGACCCGCTAAGCCTGATCATCTCACGGCCATAAAACTCCATGAAATCAATCGCTTCAGCTGTATCGCCATCGGCCTCTGCCCAACTCTTACCTGCCTCATAGACCATGGTCGCAGAAAACTCGTGTTTACGCCGACGCATAATAGCTGCAGCCTTAAACAGAAGTCGTGCCCGCGCATCTGCTGGCCACTCCTTCCACTCGACAAACTTCGTAACCGCTGCTTGCATCGCTTGCTCCGCAAGTGCTGTATCAGCTTTAGAAACCACTCCAACAACCTCAGTCTTGTTCGCAGGGTTGTAGGATGTGATTTTTTGTTTGGTAAAAATTTTCTCGCCACCAATAACAAGTGGATACTCCTTATTAAATTGAGACTTAACTAGTGCTAAAGCCTCCTCAAAAGCCGCAACATTATCAGCATTCGTAAAATCAGTAAATGGTTCTGGTTGATACTTTTTAATCATTTTTCTTCCTCCAGTCATCTTTGCTTCTCTATTATTACATTTTATCTTATTCAGGGGTAAATTAAAACCTTACGATTTATCCACTATACTAAACTCTGATTATCCGCTATGCTAAAATTCGAATTATGGTATAATCAAGATTGGATTTTAACTAGCAGGGGGCGATATGATGGGCATTGGTCGAAGAATAATTCTTGGTGTCTCTGAGAATAAATTTGTCAAAAATTTTGTCGGTAAGTATGGACTAAGGCTTGGCGCGAAGCGTTTTATTTGCGCAGAAGACTTAAAGGATTCAATCAACGAAGTTAAGCGACTTAATGCAGAAGGTTTCCTTGTAACCCTAGACCATGTTGGTGAGGGTATTACAACACGCGAAGAAGCGATTGAAGCTTATAATGAAGCAATAGCAATTTTAGATCTAATAGCTGAGAATGAGCTAGATTCTAATATCTCAATTAAATTAACGCAGCTTGGCCTTATTATTGATCCTGAACTCTGTTATGAAAATGTTCGTAAGCTTACTGCGAGGGCACAAATGTATGATAATTTTGTGCGAATCGATATTGAGGATGCCGCAGTAGTTCAGATAACAATTGACCTTTTCAAAAAGATTCAAGCGGAATTTACTAATAGACATATCGGCTTAGCTCTGCAAGCATACCTGTATCGGACTGAGGCAGATATCGATGACCTCGGTCGACTTGGTACTAACCTGCGTTTGATTAAGGGTGCCTACAAAGAATCAAGAGATATTGCCTTTCCTAATAAAAAAGATGTTGACAGTAACTTTCTCAACATCATTAAGACTCATCTATTAAACGGCAACTACACCGCAGTAGCAACGCACGACCAACGCGTAGTTGATGAGGTAAAGAAGTTCGTTAAGGAAAATGATATACCTAATTCCTTATTTGAATTCCAAATGCTCTATGGTATTAGCCTCGATTTACAAAAACTGTTGCTAGAAGAGGGCTATACTGTCCGCGTCTATACGCCATACGGCAAGGACTGGTTCCCCTACTTCTCACGCCGAGTAGCCGAGCGACCATCTAACGCCTTTTTTGTTCTTAAAGGATTATTTAGATAGCTTCTAATTACGATAAATATGCATAAAATCTTCACCACTAGCGCTACGAATATAGAGCGCTTTTGGTTTGTTTACAGTAGATATATAGAGATAGACCGACATATTCCTTGGGAAATAGCTAGCAATCCGGTCAATCGAAAGCTGCGTCAATTGGATTACCTCAGGCGTTGAATCAAATTCAGTAAACATCTCAAGTTTCAACTCAACTGGTTTCCCATCAACCATCCGGACAATCCCTGTCACTCCCGCGAATCGGGGTAGAAAGCGAGCAATATCCGCTTTAAACTGATTAAAGCCATAGGATATTTCTTGTTCAGCTTCTGACAACTGACTTGCACTGATTGGTAGGAAATGAAATTTCTCATTAACCTCTTCATATTTAGCAATGCTTCTTTCTCCAATTAAAGCCTTACCACTTAAAACAAACGTCCCTGGAATCTTAACATCACTATCGTTAGCAAGCATTACTGCGAATTCAATCGGCACAAAAGTTGCTCGCCGCATTAACTCTGTTAATTCCTCTAAAAGAGTTTTTGCCTTTTCGATTAAAGCTTCATTCGTATAGCGCTCACGAATCCGTTCGCCATATACGTTTCGCTTATACTCACCGTTTTCATCCAGCGCATAGTAAGTTGGCGAGACAGTCACACCAACAACAATTCCCTCTAATTCCCCATTCGCAGAGTGATAATTATGCTCAATAATGGAATAGACAAAGCTATCATAGATTGAATCACTCTTAGCATAGACGTATGGCCGAATGTCCTCGCTTGTTAATATCTGACCCTCTGTAAAAATATATTTTGCTGGATCATAGCTTCGTTGCGCATATTCTAATAGAGTCAGCTCGAAATGACCAGCATCTAAACGATTTGGTAGCGCACTTAATGTTCCATTAATTGGGCTCTTATGATAAGGTAAAACGCCCCGATAATACTGTTCATTCGTACTAATTTTGGGGGCAACAATTGCAGTTGAGTCATCATCACCAACGGAATCACTACCACAACCGCTAGTAAAAAGCAGTGAAATTATAAGTATACAAATTGTAAAATGTTTGTAATTGGTTTTCAAATTATCTTCTCCATTATATCAATTTGGTGAAAACTCTGTTTTTATCTCTCTTTATAGTATAAAATACTATTCGTAACTAGTAAACGCTTAAATAGATATTAGAAAAAGGGGATCAGAATGAAAGAGCACGCTAAAAAGACATCTTCAACCGTCCTTATAGCTCTACTAACGATAACTGCATTTGTCGGCGTCGGCTATGTACTCTATCTTGTGCTGCCACATTTCTTAGTCTTTTTTATCGCCTATCTGACAGCGGTAGCAATCGAGCCATTAAACCGGCTTATTATGCGGATTGAATGGTTTAAACGTCTACCGGCAACTACAGTTTCATTTATAACCTTTATGGCAGTGCTAACACTTCTAACCTATCTGACTTTTACTAAACTGCTAAAAGAATTTATTTCTTTAACAAAATTTGTTCAACAGAGTCTGCCACAGATTCAACAGTGGTTTATTGATCTTTACAACAATATCTCTGCATATATCTTCATGCTACCGCAAGAGATTGCTCATCAGATCAACATTCGTTTCATTGAGTTTACGCAAGACTTAGTCGGTATTGATATTGTGAAACCAGTCACTACTTTTGCGATTAATCTTTCTAAATCACTACCGAACTTTTTCCTGATGTTGATTATCTACTTTGTGGCGGTTTTCTTTTTCAGTCTTTATTTGCCTAAAATTCATGAAGTTTTTCTTGACCTATTTAAACCACGGAAACGTGAAGTAATCACGGTTCTTGTTGAAGATATCAAAGGAGCGACAATTGGTTTCTTACAAGGTCAGATTATACTAAGTACAATCACCTTTATAATTGCCTTTGCCGGTCTGAAACTTCTTGGAATTAACTACGCGGCAGCTATTGCACTATTAATTACGATTGTTGATATCTTGCCGATAGTCGGAACAGGTGTTACCTTAGGCCCCTGGGGCGTCTTCGAAATAGCAACTGGGGACTACTTTATTGGTATTGGTATACTTGTTCTCTGGTTAGTAATCCTAGTTATCCGTAAATCAATCGAACCGCATGTTCTTGGTAGCAGGATTGGGATTGGACCCTTATCCACCTTGATTAGTATCTGGGTTGGCTTTAAGGCCTTCGGCATCGTCGGTGTGCTAATCGGACCACTTGTAGTAATTGCTTTCTTAGCACTCGTAAGGATTGGCATTATTAATCGTAATATCAGGATTTAGTTAGTAATTCTATAAACTCTGTTTCCGAAAGCACAGCGACACCTAGTTCCTGTGCTTTTTCTAATTTCGAACCAGGGTTCTCACCCGCCACCACTAAATCCGTTTTCCGCGTAACACTACTAGTAACGCGCGCCCCTAACTGCTCTAATCTTTCTTTCGCCTCATTACGTGTTAGTCCTTCAAGCGTTCCTGTTAAGACGATCGTTTTATCATAAAAATATGAATCTATATCAAAATCAGCCGAGCCCCGGCCTGTATATTCAAAATTCAACCCCGCAGCTCGCAATTCCTCAATCAATCTGCGCGCCTCTTCATTCGCAAAAAAGCCCAGGATGCTGCTCGCTAGTTTAGACCCAATATCCTCAATCGTTAGTAAATCTTCCTTTTCTGCTCTCATTAAGTTATCAAGCGTGCGATAGCGCTCAGCAAGTGTTCGGGCCGCCTTGGCCCCCACATGTCTAATGCCTAGCCCAAAGAGTAGCTTCTCAAGCGAATTGTTTTTGCTGGCTTCAATTGCAGTAAGCAGATTCTCTACAGACTTTTCACCCATTCGCTCTAGATTGAGTAATTGAGCAACTTCCAGACTGTATAAATCAGCAATACTTTCAATTAAGCCTACTCCAAAAAGCTGTTCAACTAGTTTCTCTCCAAGCCCATCAATATTCATCGCACCACGCGAGGCGAAGTGAATTATCCCTTCTAAGGTTTGTGCCGGGCAATTTGGATTGAGGCAACGTAAGGCCACCTCTTCATCTAGGCGCTGCAATAAACTTTGACAAGCAGGGCAATTCGTTGGCATCGCAAACTTTTGTTCACAGCCTGTACGTCGCTCTGGCAAGACTCTCACAATCTCTGGAATAATGTCCCCAGCTTTACGTACCACGACATAATCACCAAGCATAATTCCTTTTTCTGCTATAAAATCAGCATTATGTAAGGTTGCACGCCGCACTGTCGAGCCAGCCAGGGCAACTGGCGTTAACTCTGCAACTGGTGTAACCACCCCAGTTCTACCAACATTAACCTCAATACTTGTTAGCTGCGTTACCGCCTCTTCAGCTGGAAACTTATAAGCAATTGCCCAACGCGGGCTACGTGCTGTCTCACCCAATTCCGCTTGCTGTGCTAAGGAGTTAACCTTAATTACTATTCCATCAATATCGTAGGGCAGCTGGTGGCGCTCAGTTGACCACTCTTCTATATAATCGATAATCTGCTCAATGCTCTGGCAGATCCTGCGTTCGCCATTAACACGAAATCCAAGGTTCTCTAAATAACTTAAAGTCTGCGCATGCGTCTTGATTTTGTTGCCCTCACTTAAACCAATGCCGTATATGTATATCGCCAAGGCACGATCCGCAGCTACTTGTGGATCCAGCTGTCGCACAGAGCCTGCCGCTGCGTTCCGTGGATTGGCAAAAGTCTGATCTCCTGCTTCTTCACGTTCCAAGTTTATCCGCAGGAACTCCGACTTTGGCAAATAAACTTCACCGCGGGCCTCGATATTTACTGACTCCCGTAAGCGCAAGGGAATTGTGCGAATCGTCCGCAAGTTTGAGGTAATATCCTCACCAATCATTCCATCCCCGCGGGTTGCACCGGTAACCAGCTTGCCTGCCTCATAACGTAAGGAAACAGCTATTCCATCTATTTTTAACTCAACCAAATATTCAACTGCTTCGCCTGGTAGAGCCTGTCTTACTCGGCGATCGAAATCATAAAGTTCCTGTTCATTAAAAGCATTTCCTAAACTTAGTAAAGGATAAGAATGTTCTACCTTGTCAAATTGTGCTAGTGGTATACCGCCGACTCGTTGTGTTGGTGAATCAGTGCTAATCAATTCCGGATTAACAGCTTCTAGCTGCTGTAACTCGCGCAACAGTTGATCATATTCCTCGTCAGTTATGATTGGCGCATCCATAACATAATAACGGTAATCATGATCATTAATTAAGTTTCTTAGTTCGGAAATCCTTTTTTCTACTGCTTCCACTGTCTTCATCCTTTACTCAAGCTTTTTTTAGGGGAGCAAATTTAGCTAATAATTTTTTGATACCAATCGGTTCAGCAAAAGCTACTTGCAATTCCAGTGCATCCCCTTCATTTTTAAGCGATACCACAGTACCCATGCCCCAAGTCTTATGCTCTGCTTTGTCGCCAACCTGCCACTTAATTTTGGTTGCATCTCCTTGGGTAGTAATTACTGGCCTTGTCTTTCTGATGCGATTTAGCTTTCGCTCCTCTGCTTTCAGATCACGCAGATACTCCTCTGGTAACTCTTCAATAAAGCGGGAAATTGGATTCGCCTGGATGCGACCATAGAGCATCCTTGACTGTGCATTAAGCAGATAAAGTTCTTCTTGTGCTCGCGTAAGTCCAACGTAGGCCAGGCGTCGTTCTTCCTCCATCTCCAATGTTTCAAACATGGTACGATTATGCGGAAAAATCCCATCTTCCATACCAATAATAAAGACAACAGGGAATTCTAAACCCTTGGCACTATGCAAGCTCATTAACGAAACGACATTCTCATCGCGTTCGCCATCATCATCTAAATCACTCATCAGGGCAACATCGCTTAGAAATTCTTCAAGTGTCGCTTCCTGATTATTTTTCTCGAATTCTGTCGTCACTGAGAGGAACTCCTGAATATTCTCAATCCGGCTAGCCGCTTCAATGCTCCGCTCTTGTTCTAGTTGTGCTATATAACCAGTCGCTGCCAATAATTCCTCAGTCAGCTCAGTAATTGATATTGTCTCCTTTTTTGCCATCAAACCATCAATCATCGCTGTAAACTCTTGCACCCTTGATTGCATACCTGCACCAAGGCCGATTTGCTCCACATCTCTAATTGCAGCATACATTGAGATTCCCTTGCTAGCAGCATAGGTTGCAATTCGCTCGACAGTTACATTGCCAATTCCCCGCCGTGGTTTATTAATCACGCGACGTAGAGAAATATCATCATCATTGTTAGCAAACAAACGTAGATAAGCAACAATATCCTTAATCTCCATTCGTTCGTAGAACTTGGTGCCGCCAAAAATTCGATAAGGAATATTCGACTTAATCAGTATCTCCTCAATTACCCGACTCTGCGCATGTGTCCGATAAAAGACCGCATAATCCAGGTAATCTCGCTTGCTTTCTCTTATTTTATTAGCAACAAAATATGCCTCTTCTCGCTCATTGTTCGCTTTGTAAAAGCCAATTAACTCACCAGCAGGATTGTTGGTCCAGAGTTTTGCCTCTTTTCGCTGTTGATTATTACTGATCAACACGTTAGCCGCTGCAAGAATATTCTTAGTTGAACGATAGTTTTGCTCAAGGTTAATCACTTTGGCATTTTTAAAATCGTTCTCAAATGACAGAATATTACCAACATCCGCTCCACGCCACATGTAGATCGATTGGTCAGTATCGCCAACTACGCAGATGTTTTTGTGCAAATCTGCTAGTAGCTTAACTAGACGATACTGCGCGCGGTTAGTATCCTGGTATTCATCGACATGTATATAAAGAAAACGCTGCTGATAGTATTCTAGCCTGTCTGGAAACTGCTCAAAAAGCTGCACTGTCAGCATAATTAAGTCGTCAAAATCAAGTGAATTATTCAAATGGATTCGGTGCTGGTAACCTTCGTAGATATCCGCAACGCGTTCTGTAAAAAAATCTGTTGCAATCCGCTGATACTGTTTCACAGTGATTAGCTCGTTTTTAGCCTTGCTAATGGTTGAAAGAACAGCCTTTGGCTCTAGCTTCTTGACATCAAGATTTAAATCACGCATTACCTGCTTAATAACAGTAAGTTGATCGCCTGTGTCTAAAATTGTAAACCCTTGTGCGTATCCCATAAGTTCAATGTCTCGTCTTAAAATACGTACACATAAGGAGTGAAATGTCGAAATCCAGACCTCATTAGCGGCAGGACCAATTAACTGCTGCACACGTTCTTTCATCTCGCGGGCAGCTTTATTGGTAAAGGTAATTGCCAGCACATTCCAAGGTGCTACTCCTTTACTGAGGATATTCGCAATTCGATGTGTCACCGCACGAGTTTTGCCGCTACCGGCTCCAGCAAGTATTAAAACTGGCCCCTCTGTCGTTTCTACTGCTAATCGTTGTTCTTTATTTAAATCCTTAAAAATTAGGTCCTGATTTATAATTTTGCTTCACTCATTTCTGTAAAATTTTCGATATTGAAATAACAATTATCAGACTGTTAAAATATCAATTATTGTCCTTATATTATAGCAGTTTTCTCCTAGGAACAGTCGCTAAGGCTGCTACAAAATCCTGATAAATTACGTTGCCAACAATAATAGTATCCGCATAACGAGCCATCTCCCGCGCACGCTCGGCTGAGTCAATACCACCGCCGTAGAAAATTTGACTCTGCTGGACCAAACATTTAATCTCGCGCATCAGATCAACATTTCCATAACTACCACTATATTCAATATAAAGTATAGGCAGCTTCAGCATCTTATCAGCAATCGTAGCGTAGGCACATAAATCCTCCGTCGATAGCTCCGTCTTGCTTTCCGTTAGTGCGGCTACTGAGGAATCCTCATTTAAAACGATATAGCCCTCAAGCAGAATCTGCTGCCAATCAATCAGCTGACCTAACTCTTTAATTGCTCGCTGGTGTGCTTTTAGTATCCATTCTGGATTGTCAGTATTTAAGACAAGGGGAACCAGGTAGAAATCAAAACCATGCACAATCGATTCCAAACTTGAAACCTCATGTATCAGCGGCAACTTGCACTTAATCTCCCGCAGCCTTCTAAGAAGCTGGCTCACATTCGTTCTTGTAGTACCGAGTGTCCCACCAACCATCAGCGCATCAGTTCCTGAGTTAGATAAAGCTACAAGTTGTTGATCAGTAATCTGCTTCTCTGGATCTAATTTGAAAATATGCCGATAGCCCTTAACCTGTTCTCGTAACAGCAGACTCACCTCGTTTTGTATTTAAAAGAGAGTAGCTAGCTACTCCCATTTTCACAATCTACTTTTCATTTTCCTCTAGTTTTTCTAAAATAGCCTGCACGCCGCCTGTACCGCTGGTTAAAAAACGCTTAACCCGCGAAATAATCGCTGTACTAACTCCGGTTTGGTCTTCAATCTGTTGGTATGTATTGCCCGCCATTAACATCTTTGTCACTTGCAGCCGTTGACTTATCGAAGACAGCTCATTGCTCGTCATTAAATCATCGAAAAAAGCCGCAGCCTGCTGTCGATTGTCAATCGACTGAATCGCTGCATAGAATAATTCAAGAGCTTCATTTTTATCTTTGTTAAAAGACATTAGAACCCACTCCCTACTAATTTATTCAAACATTAGAATATCACAGAAAGCCTGCTATTGATAGGCTATGTCAGTGTTATGTTGGACGATATTTACCCAGGTTTGCCCCGGATATAATGCTTGTTCTTCTTCACCTACAAAAGCTCGTATCACACCATCAACGCGCTTCCAACTGATCTCGCGCACAATTCCATTTTGAAAAAGATAGCCTGTTCCTGAACCCTTAACATCGATTGCACGGCGACCAACACTATCCAGTACTTGATGTGAGGTACGAATCACCAGAATATTCTTGGCTGTTAGTTGCTTTCCAGATTCCAAGTCGGTATGTGCTGAACCATTTATGCTCCTGTGATACTGTCGTTTTATCGGCTCATAAATGTAATCTACAATATAGCTATTAAAATACTTAATCTTAATCCGCTCTGCCGAATCTCCTGTCACTATCTGCACATCATCATAGAATTTCAGTTCAGGTAATTTACCCACATTACTATAACCAAAGGCAGTAATCGCCTTCTCTAAATTTGCATAACTTGTATAGGTGTTGTGTGGTGATTGACGATAGTTAACGCGCCAGAAAGCACCACCAGACTTTGTTATATCATCTATATAAGCTATATTATTATTGCGTAACATCTGATAAGCTGCCTGACTCCCACCTACATGTGCAGCTACAGCATTATAGCCAGTAATCAGATCAATAAAATATGGTCGAATACTCCGTATCGGCCCTATTATTTCAGGTTGTTGACTATGGTAAAATGCCAGCAGCCTTGTGATCTGACCCTCGACTAGAACTTCATAGATAATATCAGCCTCAAGCAGTCCTGATTGTGGTCGGGCTGGTTTAAGATTATTAATCATCACACCAATTATGCGATGACTTAGCTCACTATCTACAGGCATTCCCGTAAGCGGCGCATAGTAAAACTCGGGCAGCTCATTAATGTGCTCGTAAGCATTTAATAATTCATCATAGTCCGGTTCCGGCTCCGCTGGTTCTTTATTATCACAGGCTGTCAACAAGAGTACTCCAACCAGCAAAAGCGCCAGGAAAAATACAAGTTTTCTTTTAATTGGCCTCTACCTCTTAATTAATTAGATTCTCGATAAAAATCCGTACTACGTCGGTTCCACCAATAATTGTGCCAGCAACACTTCCTATATTAACAAAAACGACTACCATCAGAATTCTAATCACGCGATTACTCCAAAAACCTTTTAGTGTGCTAGCATCTTCGCCAATATTCTCAAAATCCTTAACACTAGGTTTGCGCATAAAAAACTCAACAATTCCTGCTACCCAACCTGCTGCAAAAAGTGGATTGATCGAGCTAAGTGGTGCCACAAGAAAAGCCGAAAGAATCGTTAAAGGATGAGCTAACATGATTAGTCCACCCAGTGCTGCAAGCGAACCATTCCAGAGTACCCAGGTAAGTAGCTGCTGCATGCCTGCATCTTTATTAATAATAAATGTTGCAACTATAACCCCAATTATCAAAATCGGGATGATCCATGCAATTATCCGACCAGTTTTCTTTTTCGGTGGTAGGGTAACTAACTTCTGAATATCGTTGTCAGTATGTATTTCACGCAAAACCCCTGGTAGATGAGCTGCCCCTAATACAGCAACAACCGTCTCCCCTGGTGCCTCACGAAGCTTCTGCGCAATATATTTGTCGCGTTCGTCAACCAATGGCACCTTTAGACTAGGCATAGCTGTTGATAGCTCATTCAATGCTGAATCTAACATATCCCCACTTTTTAAACGTTCAACATCCTCTGCTGTAATCTCCTCATCCATAAAAAGACTGATGACTAGCTGTGCCATAAACTTAATCTTATCCCAAGCACTTAAATTACCAAGGATCCTTCTAAAGGTTACATCAATCTTCCGGTCAGCTAAGACTAGCTCCGCACCAATTGCTTCAGCTGACTCAATCCCTTGAATCATCTCTTGCCCTGCTTGAATACCCAGTTGATTAGCCATCCGCTTCTGGTAAGAAGAAAGTATTAGATTAGTAAGTAGCAAGGTTGTCTGTTTCTGCTTAATTACTTTTACGATGTCCATCTTTTCCCAAGAGCTTTTGTTCACAATCGTTTGGTAACGGGATTCACAAAGCTCAACAGCAACCGAATCTGGTTGTACGTACTCAATTATATTTTTGACTTCCTCTACACTATTCTTCGAAACATGAGCAGTACCAATAATAATTATCCGTTTTCCATCAAGCATCAGCTCATGGACATGATCAGACTCCAGCGGATTAGACAAAACCGCAGGCTCCACTGCTCTAATCGCCTTGTTAGCAATATCCGCACGGTAGTGTGCTCCCGCAAAATCTATCTGCTCAATTGCTTGATAGGCTAATTCGTGTGCTTCTTTTATATTTTCACCCAGTGCAGTAAGCGCTAGCACACGTCCCCCCGAGGTAACTAGTTCCGTCTGCGTGCCATTATCTCTATCTTCAACCTCTTGCTCCTTGGCTCCGGCAATGAAAAGTTCCGTATCTGCGGGTAACTGGCCAATCGTAATTGTTTTGCCTTTTTCATAAGAACCAGGATAACCGGCCGAAGCCATGACAACCGCAACAGCAGCTCGTGGGTCCCAGCTTAATTCAATCTCCGCTAGGTTTCCCTTGTCCATTGCTAGCAAGATATCAAGTAGTTCCGTCTTAAGCCGTGGCAGAACAACCTGTGTTTCTGGATCACCGAAACGTGCGTTGAATTCAATCACCTTAATCCCTGACTCAGTAATCATCAGACCAGCATACAGAATTCCCTTAAAAGGTCGACCCTCTGCGACCATGCCTTTGGCAGCTGGCAAAAGAATCTCATCATAAGCCTGTGTTAGTAGCTCCTTACTCATTTGCGGTACAGGTGAATAAGCGCCCATTCCCCCTGTGTTCGGGCCTAAATCATTATCATAAGCTGCCTTATGGTCTTGTGCTGCTTCCATTGGTAAAACCGTTTCACCATCGACAAAAGCCATAACCGTTAGCTCTTCACCAACTAGAAACTCTTCAATCAAAACCCGCTCACCCGCGGCGCCGAAAGCCTTATCTTCCATCATTTGATCAACTGCAGCCTCCGCCTCGTCTAGGTCCATGGCAACAATCACGCCTTTACCTGCCGCCAAACCATCGGCCTTAATTACGATTGGTGCGCCAACTTCTTGTAGATATTCCTTGGCAGCACTGCTTGAATCGAAACTACGATAAGCACCTGTTGGGATTCCATATTTCTGCATTAGTTCTTTTGCAAAACTTTTACTGCCTTCAATTTCTGCAGCTAGTTTATTCGGACCAACAATGGCTAAACCTTCTTCCGCAAAATAATCAACAATTCCCGCAAACAGCGGATCCTCCGGTCCAACAAAGGTTAGGTCAATCTTCTGCTCCTTAACCGCTGCCGCCAGTCCTGCGAAATCCATCTCCGATAGCGGTAGACAGATTGCATCACGTGCAATCCCACCATTTCCTGGCGCACAGTACACTTGCTCGACTTTATTGCTTTTATTTAGAGCGCGAACAATTGCATGTTCGCGTCCACCTCGTCCAACCACTAAAATCCGCATTCGTCCGCTTCCCCTCAGTCTCCATAATCTTTCTTTTTCATAGTTACAGAAAGTAAATTATTATTTTAAATCGTTTATCTTGATTTTTAAAGTATTCAAGTGTTACAAAAGTATTCTAGTGTTACAAAAGTATTCTAGTGTTTAAAATGGCGAATACCAGTAACAACCATCGCAATATTATTTTCATCAGCAGCAATAATTGATTCTTCATCACGGATTGAACCGCCTGTCTGGATAATTGCTGTAATACCCGCCTCAGCTGCTATCAGTACAGTATCATTCATCGGGAAGAAAGCATCAGAAGCCATAACTGATCCCGCCGCCTTCTCTTTGGCCTGTGCAATAGCAATCTCTGCTGAGCCAACACGATTCATCTGCCCCGCGCCAATCCCCACGGTCATATTATCACGCGCCAAAACAATTGCGTTAGACTTAACATGCTTAACAACCTTCCAAGCAAACTTAAGTTGCTCTAATTCCTCCGCCGTCGGCTGTCGCTTGGTTACAACAGTTAAATCCTCGTCATTTAGTGCGCGCTCGTCCTCATCTTGTAGCAGCAAACCGCCAAGAACAGAGACTAGTTGCGGAAGACCTGTATATTTTTGCTCATCTTTTAATCTTAATAAGCGGATATTTTTCTTAGCAGCTAGTAGCGCAAAAGCCTCATCACTAAAGTCTGGCGCAATAATCACTTCCAGAAAAATCTCCTTCATTAATTCTGCAGTCGGTAAATCAACTATCTGATTAGTTGCAATAATACCACCGAAAATCGAAACTGGGTCAGCCTCATAGGCCTTAGTAAAGGCTTCCAATAGATTCTTACCAACGCCGATACCACACGGATTCATATGCTTTACAGCAACAGCTACCGGTTGTTCCTTAAACTCTTTAGCCATCTGCCAAGCAGCGTTTGTATCTTGAATATTATTGTATGATAACTCCTTGCCATGTAACTGTTCTGCTTGCGGCAGACCTTCTTTAACCAAAGCTTGTTTATAAAAACTTGCGCTCTGATGCGGGTTCTCACCGTAACGCAGATCCTGTACCTTCTCATAAGTAAGTGTTAACTGATCAGGATAAGCGATACCTTCCTCTTTAGTTAAATACTCAGCAATATATGCATCATAAGCAGCTGTCTGTCTAAAGACTTTTGCTGCTAGACTTTTTTTCGTTTTTAAACTTACACCACCTGACGACTTTAACTCTTCCACAATAAGAGCATAATCTTCAGGGTCAGTAACTACTGCAACATCTTGATAATTTTTAGCAGCAGCCCGTAACATTGATGGACCACCAATGTCGATGTTCTCAATTGCTTCTGACCACTCTACATGAGGCTTAGAGATAGTTTCCTTAAAAGGATATAAATTAACAGCAACAATGTCAATTAAAGAAATATGTTGTTGTGCCAGTTGCTTCATGTGTTCAGGATTATCGCGAACTCCCAATAAAGCTCCGAAAATATTTGGGTGCAGAGTTTTTAAACGTCCATCCATTATCTCCGGAAAGCCAGTAACCTCAAAGGTTGAAATTACAGCTAGACCAGCCTCTTCTAAGGCCTTTTTCGTGCCTCCAGTTGATATTATTTCGAAATCTAAAGCAATAAGCTCCTTCGCAAATTCAATAACTCCACTTTTATCAGATACACTTAGTATTGCTCTTCTCTTTGCAGCCACAGTTATTCCTCCTTTTTTAGCACTGATTGCCCGCAGATGTAAACCTGTCCAGCAACTACTTGGTTAACGGCATCTACCAACAGCTGGTGCTCCAGCGCATGAATTTTGCTCGATAATGTTTCCAGTGTGTCGGAAAGCTCAATCGGCACTACTTCTTGTAGAATAATTGGTCCCGTGTCCATTCCCTCATCAACAAAATGAACCGTCACACCAGTCTCCTCGACCCCTGCCTCTAAGGCCCGCTCAATTGAACGTGTCCCCGGAAATTCTGGCAATAATGACGGATGCAGATTAATTATTCGATTGGGAAAAGCATGTAGTAGCGTTGGACCAACCAGACGCATGTAACCCGCTAAAACAATGTACTCAATTTCCAGTTCATTTAAGCGTTTTAAAATTTCTTGCTCATAATGCTCTCTTGATACAAAGTCCTCGCGCTCTATAACTAAAACTGGAATCCGCACCTGTTTCGCACGTTGAATCACTTTAGCAGCAGGCTGATCACAGACTAGTAAACGGAGATCACCTACTAAGAGATTCTTTTGCCAGGCATCTATCAGAGCTTGAAAATTACTTCCATTGCCAGAAGCAAAAACAGCAATCCTATTCATCGATACCCTCGCCTCCAATTAATTAAGTACTACCCCTTCTTAACTAAGTACTACTTCTTCTTAACTAAGTACTACACCCTTGTTGCCTTTTTTTATTTTACCAATCACCGCTGCACTTTCACCTAGTTCTTCAGCCAGCTTAACAACTTCTGCGGCATCCTCCTTGGCAACTACTAAAACGTAACCAATTCCCATATTAAAGGTACGATACAAATTATAATCATCCAACTCGCCCAGCTCAGCTAGTAACTTAAAGATGCTTGGAACTTCCCAACTACTAAGTTTTAGCGTCGCCTGCAAATTATCTGGTAAAATACGTGGAATATTCTCAATCAGACCGCCGCCAGTAATATGCGCCATGCCCTTGATATTAAACTGTTTAAGTAATTCTAATACCGGCTTAACATAGATTCGCGTCGGTTTAAGCAACTCAGCACCAAGAGTATTATCTAAGCTTGGTACAATAGCATTAATATGATAGGAGTGCTTAGTAAATAAGAGATGACGAACTAAAGAATAGCCATTACTATGTAACCCATTAGAAGCCAGACCAATCAGAACATCACCCGACTCAATCGTTGCTCCTGTTACCAGCTTCTCCTCTTCAACAATCCCTACTGCAAAACCAGCCAAATCATACTCACCATTAGGGTACATTCCCGCCATTTCAGCTGTCTCGCCACCAATTAAGGCACAGTTAGACTGAACACAGCCCTCAGCAATCCCCGCGACAATCTGCTCAATTTGTTCAGAGACAATCTTACCAGTCGCTATATAATCTAGAAAAAAGAGTGGCTCCGCTCCTTGCACTATAATGTCGTTTACACTCATCGCTACAAGATCAATTCCAATTGTATCGTGCTTATCTAGCTCCAAGGCAATTTTCAATTTGGTGCCAACACCATCTGTTCCAGCAACTAGAATTGGTTTTTTGTAATCACCTGTTAAAGCGAAAAGACCACCAAAACCACCCAAATCGGTTTTGACACCAGGTCTCATCGTTCTTGCAACATGGCGCTTCATCATTTCGACAGCTTCATTTCCAGCAGCTATGTCGACGCCCGCCTCTTTGTAAGCATCAGTTTTCTTAGCTTCGCTCATAAAAAATCACCTTCTTTCTCTATCTATCCAGAAGCTTCGTCGGATATTTCGAGTCGAAACAGGCCAAGCAATAGCTATTAGGCTCATCCGCGCGCTCCTTATTAAGTGCTTCTACCATGCCCTCAATACTTATAAATTCTAATGAGTCGGCATCCATATTAATGCGCATCTCTTCAAGATCCATATTAGCAGCAACAAGCTCCTCACGTGTGGAGATATCGATGCCATAGTAGCAGATATCCTTAACGGCTGGCGAACTAATCCGAACATGTACTTCGGTTGCACCAGCTTCACGCAGAATCCGTACAATTCTTCGACTTGTCGTTCCTCGGACAATCGAATCATCAATCATTACGACTTTTTTGCCTTCAACTACCTTGCGAACAGCGCTAAGTTTCATCCTTACACCTTTTTCACGCAGTGCTTGGCTTGGTTGAATAAAGGTTCTCCCAATATAGCGGTTTTTGATTAGTCCAAGTTCAAAAGGAATTCTCGATTCCTCAGCATAACCAATCGCCGCAGAAATCGATGAATCTGGAACGCCAGTTACTACATCGGCAACAACCGGACTCTCCTGCGCTAAACGCTTACCTAGACGCTTACGTGCTAGATGTAGATTAATACCACAAATATCACTATCTGGACGGGCAAAATAAATATACTCAAAGGCGCAGGATGCACGCTTCGTCCGATCAGCGTATTCCTCGTAATAAAGTCCGTCTTCACCTAGAAATTCTGAATGCATCTCACCGGGTGAGAAAACCAATAGTTCGCCTGGATCCAAATCACGAATATATTCCGCTCCTACCTCATCAAAAGCACAGGTCTCTGATGAAACTACATAACCTCCGTTTAAACGCGCTAAAGCAAACGGCCGAATCCCATTCGGATCAGAGGCAGCAATTAACTTTTCTTTATTTAAAATAACCAAGGCATAAGCGCCAATCAATTGACTTAAGGCATCTTTAACAGCATCCTCCAGCTGATCATGCTCTGATTTAGCGATTAAATGTGCAATAACTTCGATATCGTTTGTCGTCTGAAAAATTGAACCTTCTCCAACTAAACGCTCACGAATCTGCGCGCCATTAACTAGTCCACCGTTAATTGCTAAGGCAATCTCGCCTTGGCGATATTTAAAGAAAAATGGTTGTGTACCGGTCGCACTTCGCTTGTCCTTCATCGTGTAGCGAACATGACCAATTCCTCTGTTCCCAACAAGTTTGTTCAATTGCTCATTACCAAAGGCCTCAGTCACAAGTCCACGATCACGGTTAGTGGTAAAGCGTTCGCCATCTGTAGTGACAATCCCCGCACTCTCTTGACCACGGTGCTGTAAAGCGTGTAATCCATAATAAATCAGCAGAGGTGCTTCCTCTATATTATAAATACCAAAGACACCACATTCATGTTTTGGTTTATCTAGCATTCTTTCATCGCACATGGAATCGCTTCCCTCCAAGCTTTCTCAATTTTAGCAAGTTCTAGACCAAGTAACTCCTCGCCATTGTAACTAATTGTAACACTCTCTGCTACAACCTCACCAATCTCCTCACACATAATTCCTTTTTTCTGAGCCAGAAGACAGATTTCTTCGAGATCCGCGGCTTTTGCTGTTACAAGAACGCGCGACTGTGACTCGCTAAACAGTATTTCCTCTGCAGTTAAATCGCTAGTAAGCGTAATCTTCGCACCTTTGCCACCAGCTACTGCTGACTCGACTAGGGCAACAGCAAGTCCACCCTCACTCAAATCATGTGCTGATCTTACTAATCCCTGTTCGATCACCGCCAAAACGGTTGCTTGTAAGCTTCGTTCAAGAGCTAAATCAATCGTCGGTGGTTTGCCTTCAATCCGGTTTATCACCAGCTTCTGGAACTCTGTTCCCGTCAATTCGGCAAAAGTCGTTCCTAAAAGAATAATTTTGTCACCTGTCTCCTTAAAGCTAACATCAGTTATATATTCTGGCTTCTCAATCAATCCTACCATTCCGATAATCGGTGTGGGATAAATTGCCTCACCTTCATACTCATTATATAAGCTTACATTGCCGCCAATAACCGGCAGCTCAAGCTCATTGCAAGCTGCGACAATCCCATCAACAGACTTTTCTAAAGACCAGTAAATCTCTGGTTTCTCTGGATTACCAAAGTTAATCCCGTCTGTTAAAGCAATCGGAGTCGCGCCAGTACAGACTAGATTTCGTGCTGCCTCAGCAACGGCAATCGCACCGCCAACATAAGGGTCAAGATAAATGTAGCGACCATTACCGTCAGTGGTCATGGCCAGCGCTTTGTCTGTCCCACGAAGTTTAACTACGCCCGCGTCGCCCCCAGGACTAATGACAGTGGAAAAACGTGCCGTGTGGTCGTATTGGCGATAAATCCATTCTTTGCTCGCAATATTGGGTTGCCTTAATAATTGTAACAAAGTTTCAGCATAGTCCTGCACTTTGAAATTCTCTACTGCTGAACTCAGCTCTTGATTCTTACGGTAATAATCCGGCTCTGTACTCTCCATCGTATAGACTGGCGCCTCATCCACCAGCGCTGCAACAGGTATATCGCAGACAACTTCTCCCCCATCCAGAATCAGATAACGCTGATCAGCGGTAACTTCACCGATAACCGCAGTTTCAATATCCCACTTAGCAAAAACCGCATCAATCTCCGCTTCCTTGCCAGCTTTAGCGACAATTAACATACGCTCTTGCGATTCACTAAGCATGATTTCATAAGGCGACATATCCGGATCACGCTGTGGCACAAGCGAAAGATCGATAGCAACTCCGGTCCCCGCCTTGCTTGCCATCTCGGAGCTAGAACTACTTATGCCGGCTGCGCCCATATCTTGAATTCCTTCCACTAAATCAAGCTGGAGCAGATCTAGAGTTGCTTCAAGCAATCTTTTGCCCATAAAAGGATCTCCCGCCTGCACATCTGGTGACTCAGTCTCCTCGGTTAATTCAACGGAGGCAAAAGTTGCACCGTGAATTCCATCTTTACCAGTTGGTGCACCAGCGTAAATTAGCGAATTACCAATGCCACGAGCTAAACCCTTTTGCATTTTGTCATGGTCTACCAGACCAACACACATCGCATTGACAAGCGGATTACCAAGATAGGAATCCTCAAAAACCACCTCACCGCCAACAGTTGGGATGCCCAGACGATTGCCATAATCGCTGATGCCTTTAACTGCATACTTTAATAGATGCTTCACATGCGGGTCAGTAAGTGGCCCAAAACGTAATGAATTCAGCAGCGCAATTGGTCGAGCTCCCATCGAGAAAATATCACGTACAATTCCACCAACACCCGTTGCAGCTCCCTCATAGGGCTCAACCGCGGACGGATGGTTATGGCTTTCAATTTTAAAAACAACCGCCTGATTATCGCCAATATCAACGACACCGGCTCCCTCTCCAGGTCCTTGCAGAACATGCTTTCCTTCTGTCGGGAATTTTCGCAGTTGATTCTTCGAGGTTTTGTAGCTACAATGCTCTGACCACATTACGCTAAATAGACTAGTTTCTAAGTAGTTAGGATCGCGACCGATCAGCTTAACTGCCAGTTGATATTCGTAATCAGTAAGTCCCAGCTCCTGATAAATTTTCTCTTCTCTAATCTCCTGTGAATTAGGTTCTTGTTTCTTCATCATTTATCCCTCCAGGACTTAAGAATAGACTCAAACAGACGTCCACCAGCATCGGTGCCAGTCTGCTTATCTAATGCACGGTCAATCTGTGGCATTATGCCTAGCACATTACCAGCATTGTTAGTCAGCGCTGCAATATTATCAAGTGAACCATTAGGATTAGGGGCTGCATAACGCAAAACAATCTGCTTGTTTTCCTGCAGCTCCACTAGTTCCTCTGTCTCACAAAAGTAATTT
>CAYZPB010000006.1:0-28031 GCA_964480445.1 uncultured Caryophanales bacterium | reverse complement strand
AAGAAAATGGTGACATTTATCTAGGAAATTATGAAGGCTACTATTGTGAGCCTGATGAAGCGTTTTGGACGCTACGACAAGTAGAAGAAGAGGATGGAGCATTAGTTTGTCCGGACTGCGGCCGTGGCGTTGAGTTAATTAAAGAAGAGAGCTATTTTTTCCGTTTATCTAAATACCAAGACCGCTTACTTAAACATATTGAGGAGCACCCCGAGTTTATTCAACCTGAATCGCGTAGAAACGAGATGGTTAACAACTTCCTTAAACCAGGACTTGAGGACCTATCTGTTTCGCGTAGCACCTTTGACTGGGGCGTGCCGATTTTGAGCGATCCAAAGCATGTTATTTATGTTTGGATTGATGCGCTTTCTAACTATATAACGGATCTTGGCTATGGAGCGGATACCGAAGAGGAGAAAGAAAAGTTTTATCGCTATTGGCCGGCAGATGTTCATCTGATTGGCAAAGATATACTACGTTTCCACACAATCTATTGGCCGATTACCCTAATGGCATTGGGGCTACCACTACCCAAACAGGTTTTTGGGCACGGTTGGCTGCTAATGCCTGACGGAAAAATGTCAAAGTCAAAAGGCAATGTAATTGATCCAAAGTTTCTGATTGAACGTTATGGTAGTGATAGCATTCGCTACTTTTTGTTAAGGGAAATCCCTTTTGGTAGTGACGGTGTTTTTACGACAGAAGTTTTTATTCAACGTCTAAATGTTGATTTAGCAAATGATCTCGGAAACCTAGTTAGTCGAACAACGGCGATGATTGAGCAGTATTTTGACGGTGTGCTACCAAGCCCAGCTGCGACAACGGAGCTAGATCAGGAACTGGTTTCATTGGCACTTAATACTCGCGTCAAGGTGGAAGAGACACTTGATCAGATGCTCTTTAACCAAGCGCTAGCTAGTATCTGGCAGCTAGTTGGTCGTTTAAATAAATATATTGATGAGACGACACCTTGGGTTTTAGCGCGTGAAGAGCAGGACCGTGAGCGTTTGGGCACGGTGCTTTATAATTTAGTTGAAGGGATTCGCTTTGTTTCTATTTTGATTCAACCGTTTATGACTAAAACACCAGCCAAAATCTGGGACCAACTAGGGCTTGATGATACAGTTAATAGTTGGGAGCAGCTTAGAGAGTGGGGAGCAAGCAAACCTGGTAGTATTGTGAAGAAAAAAGATGCTCTATTTCCGCGCTTAAATTTAGATCTTGAAGTAGAAATCATTGATGAGTCAACACTTGGAAAGTCTGAGTAAATAAGGAGAGTAGCTTAATGTTAATTGATACACATGCACATTTAGATCATTGGGATTTTGATAAGGACCGTGAGCAGGTTATCAAGCGTGCACGCGAAGCTGGTTTAGTGGCAATTATCAATATAGGCTATGATTGCCGAACCATTAAATCGACGCTGGAGCTGGCGAAAAACCATGATTTTATTTTTGCAGTAATTGGCTGGCACCCAAACGATGCTCACAAAATGGAGGAGCAACATTATGCTTGGATTAAAGAACATGCGCTTGGCAATCCAAAAGTAGTTGGAATTGGCGAAATAGGCTTAGATTATTATCGTGACCGATCAGCGAAGGAAAAACAACAGGAAGTTTTTCGCCGTCAAATCCAGCTGGCGAAAAGCGTCAAACTGCCGATTATTATTCATAATCGTGATGCACATAAGGATGTACTAGATATCTTGCGTGAGGAAGAGGCTTCAGAGGTAGGCGGCATCATGCATTCTTTTTCTGGTAGTTTAGAGGTAGCACAAGAGGTCATCAAGTTGGGATTTGATATTTCTTTTAGTGGGCCGATAACTTTTAAGAATGCCAAAATGCCGAAACATGTAGCAGATAATATACCCTTAGAAAATATTTTAATTGAGACGGATTGTCCTTATTTAACACCGGAACCTTTTCGAGGTAAACGTAATGAGCCGGCCTATGTCAGTTATATAGCTGAGGAGATTGCTCGTCTGCGTGGACTTGATGTCGCTGAGGTTATGAGTATAACGACAAATAACGCTTTACGGAGACTTGGTCTTTCGTATAGCGAGGAATAGAGTTGGAGAAGATGCTACCTGAGGAACTGATAATTAAGGAAGTCATCGTTGTTGAAGGTCGGGACGATACAGCTGCGGTAAAGCGGGCAGTACGCGCAGAGACGATTGAGACACGTGGTTCAGCTTTAAATGAAGAGACGCTTGAGATTATACGTCTGGCGCAGGAACTGCGGGGAGTAATTGTTTTTACAGACCCAGATTATGCTGGTGAAAAACTGCGCAAGCAGATAAGCAGCGAAATACCTGGCGTTAAACATGCCTTTGTTACGCAAGCTGCGGCTAAGGGTAAATCTGACATTGGTGTAGAGAATGCATCGGTTCAGACGATCCAAGAGGCACTAACAGCTGCAAAAGCTGAGTGGATTGAGGAGTCAGACGAGATAATTTCCTGGGAAATGCTTGTAGATGCTGGACTAATAGGAGAACCCAATTCACGTGCGAGAAGAGAGTTGCTGTGTAATCGCTTAGGAATCGGCTATTGTAATGCTAAGCAATTATATAAAAGATTACTTATATTTCAAATAAGCGAGGAAAAATTTCAAAGCGCGCTGAAGGAGATTGAATCGAATGAAGGATGAGATATCAAACATTAGCACGACGCAGCAACTACTTAGAAGCAGCAATTTAAAGCCGCGTAAAAGTCTGGGGCAGAACTTCTTGGTCGACTCTAACATCTTAGATAAAATTGTGCGGGTAGCAGACCTAGACCGTGAAACTGGTGTTATCGAAATCGGAGCGGGACTGGGCGCGCTCACAGAAAAGTTGGTTGAGCATGCTGGACGCGTGGTAGCAATCGAAATTGATCGAGAGTTGGTTAATATTTTGGAAGCCAGATTTGCAGAAGAAGAGCGAGTAGTGATTGTCAATCAAGACATTCTGCAGATTGCACTCGAACGGATTATTGAGCAGGAGCTAAGCCAATTTAAGAAGATTAAGGTGGTTGCCAATCTTCCATATTATATTACTAGTCCAATAATTATTAAGTTGCTTAGCGAAGAGTCGAAGTTTGATTCGATAACAATTATGGTTCAAAAGGAAGTTGGCGAGCGCCTAACTGCCAAACCAGGTTGTAAGGAGTACGGCAGTCTAACGGCTTATGTTAATTATTATGCTACAGCAGAGATAGCTTTTTCAGTATCGCGGCATGTCTTCTTGCCAAAGCCACAGGTCGATTCAGCTGTTGTTCAACTTGTCCCAAGCACAAAAAGAATTGTTGAGCCTGTGAGTGAGGAGCTGTTCTTCTTAGTCTTACGTGCTAGCTTTAAGCACCGACGCAAGACTCTGCAAAACAACTTGCGAATGGAATTGGGAAGTAAGATTACAAGAGACGAAATTCAGCAGGCGCTAGACGCCGCTGGAATTGAAGGAATTCGCCGGGCTGAAACATTAGACGTGACAGAATTTATTGTTTTGTCTAATGAGATAAAGAAATTTATGTAAATTTAAAAAAATACACAAAAAGTCATTGACAGGAGCGACGAGGATTGCTATTATAAGAGATTAATTTGACAAAAGCCATTAATTGTGCTATTATTAACCTCTATAGGGAGGTAGGATATATGGAGCCAAAAGATTCACTAGGGGCAATTAAGGATAATTTAGATCGTTTTATTGGCGAGAAAATCGTACTTAAGGCAGACGCCGGTCGCAAACGAATTATTGAGCGCATAGGCATACTAGAGGGTACTTACCCTTCGGTTTTTATCATTAAGCTTGATGATGAGAGTCACGCTTTTGAAAGAGTCTCATATAGCTATGCTGACATTCTTACTTCAACCGTTGAGTTAACAATTTATACGGCTAATAATGAAGAGGTTTTAATTAATAGTAGTGTTGTATAAAATAGAACTATAATAGTTCTATTTTTTTTGTTTCCAAAACGGTCTATTAATGGTAATATATAGGCAAGAGAAAATGGCAAATGCCAGATTGAAGCAGGTGGAATGAGTGAAGATCTGGGAGAAGGCTCCTGCGAAGATTAATTTAACGCTTGATGTGTTGAGCAAGCGTGATGATGGCTTTCATGAGGTTGAGATGATAATGACAATGATCGATTTGGTAGATCGCATCTCATTTGAGGAACGCACTGATGATAAGATTGTAATAGAAACATCATCACCGGCTATTCCTACAGACGAGCGCAATATAGTTTATAAGGCAGCTAAGCTTTTAAAAGATGAGTTCTCAATTAATAAGGGTATACATATTGTTTTAGAAAAAAAGATTCCAATCGCAGCGGGACTTGGCGGTGGGAGTAGTGATGCCGCAGCAACCTTGCGTGGTTTGAATAAACTATGGCGATTAAAACTGACAACTGAACAGCTAGAGGGATATGGGGCGAAACTCGGTTCAGACGTACCTTTTTGTGTTGGCGGCGGAACAGTAGTAGCGCGAGGGCGTGGTGAGTTGATTGAACAACTTGAGCCGATGCCTGCGGGGTGGATACTTTTGGCTAAACCAAAGGTAAGTGTCTCTACAAGATTGATTTATAGTTCGTTAGATTATCGCAGTATAAAGAGGCGACCAGAAACTGAGCGTATGGTTGCTGCAATTAAGGCTAAAGATTTAAGTGAGGTTTCGTCTCTACTTTACAATGTACTTCAGCCGGTAACTTTTAGCTTGTATCCAGAGGTAGAGGCTTTACATAGGCAGATGCAGGATTACGGAGTTAGCAATCTTGTAATGTCAGGTAGTGGACCGACGCTTTATACTTTAAGTAGCAGGGAATCTTCTTTAAACAAGGCTTACAATGCTTTACGTGGTTTTTGCGAAGAAGTTTATGTTACACGATTACTAAGGTAGCAAGAGATACTTGCTAACAAGCAAGGTATTAAAGCAAAACTGAATTAAAATAAAGGAAAGCAAGAGAAGTTACAGAAAGAAGTGTGTAAGGATACAGAAGTTAGTAATAAGAGCAGAGCTAATAGCTGGGTAGAATTACAAGTCCAAGCAAGAATTTCACAGAAAAGGTGGTGATATCTAATGGAAATTACTGACGTAAGACTTCGTAAGGTTAACACGGAGGGTCGCATGCGCGCTATCGCGTCAATTACTATTGATGATGAATTTGTAGTTCATGATATCAGAGTGATTGATGGTAATAATGGAATGTTTGTAGCTATGCCAAGCAAAAGAACTCCTGATGGTGAGTTTCGCGATATAGCTCATCCAATCACATCAGCAACAAGAGAAAAAATTCAAGACGCTGTACTTGCTGAATACGAAAGAACAAACGATGAAGAAGAAAAAACAAAGGCAGCAGCAGAAAAAGTTGTCGAGGAGGAAGTTGTCGAGGAAGAGATTGAAGAGATTGAAGAGGATGATGACGATGACGATGATGAAGATGAAGATGACGATGACAATGATGAAGATGACGAAGACGACGACGAAGAAGATGACTAGAATAAGTAAAGGTTTTAGTTAGATGTAATGCACTAATATATTTTATCCAGATATTATTCTAATATGGCTTTTATCCAAGTAGAGAGAGAAAAACGGAAGATAATTTAAAAGCTGAAAGAAGAAAACTTATTGAATAGGCAACCGTTATGGCGGATGCCTATTTTTATGTTATAATATGAAACAAAGCTAAGCATATTGGGGGTAAGCTAATTGAAGATATATTCAATAGTTCTTGCAGCAGGGCAGGGTACAAGGATGAAGTCTAGCACTTCAAAAGTTCTGCATCAGGTTGCCGGTATTCCGATGATTAATCATGTACTTGAGCGTCTTTCGGAGCTTGAGGTAGACCGGACAATTGTAGTTGTTGGCAACGGGTCAGAATCTATTCGCGATGAGTTGGGGGAACAGGTTGAGTATGTTGAGCAGCACGAACAACTAGGAACTGCGCATGCCTTATTACAGACCAAATCACTGCTACAAGATGAAGAAGGAATGACGCTGGTAATCTGTGGCGACACTCCTTTAATTTCTAGCAAAACTTTACGTGAACTTGTTAAAAAACATCAAGATCAAGAGGCGGTTGCTACTATTTTGACAGCTTCAGTGCGGAAACCAACTGGTTACGGACGAATTGTCTACGACGCTGCTAAAGAGGTTAGTGGAATCGTTGAAGAAGCAGATGCGACAGCAGAGGAACGTGCAATTAAAGAGATTAATTCTGGTGTCTATTGTTTCGATAATAGGCAACTTTTTGCTGGGTTAGCAGAAATAAATAATAACAACAAGAAGGGTGAGTACTACCTAACGGATATTATTGATATATTGAAAAAGAAGGGTGAGCGAATTATTACTTATCAGACTAGGAATGTCCGGGAAGTCCTAGGTGTTAATGATCGACTTGCTTTAGCGCGAGCTAATCAGATAATGCGTTGGCAGATTAACCGCGCACATCTTTTAAATGGGGTTACTTTAATTGACCCGCTCAATACATATATTGAAGCAAATGTGGAAATCGGACAAGACACGACAATCTACCCAGGCTGTTATCTTTCAGCAGGAACAGTTATTGGCGAGCAGTGCTCGATTGGACCGCATGCTTATATAAGACCAGGAAGCAGGATTGGCGACCGGGTAAGGATTGGTAATTTTGTTGAAATAAAAAACTCGTCTATAGGTAATGAAACCAAGGTTCCGCACCATGCCTATATTGGCGACTCCGAGTTAGGGGAAAACGTTAATATTGGTAGCGGAACGATTACGGTAAATTATGATGGTCACAATAAGTATCAGGTGAAGATTGGTGACCACGCCTTTATCGGCTGTAATACCAACTTAATTGCGCCCGTCAATATTGGTGCGGGTGCATATATAGCTGCTGGAACAACTATAACTGAAGATGTACCAGCAGATGCCCTCGCGATTGCAAGAGTTAAACAGGAAAATAAAGAGGGCTATGCGAAAAAGCTAAAAGAAAAGCATGGGGGGAAGCAAAATGTCGAATAGAAGTTTTAATTTCAAGGTTTTTACCTGCAATGCAAATCCTAGACTTGCCGAGGAAGTTGTTGAGATCCTTGATATCCCGCTAGGTGATGCTGAGGTTTCGCGTTTCAGTGACGGTGAGATTCGTGTTAAAGTAAATGAGAGTGTCCGGGGAGCGGACATTTTTGTTGTTCAACCGACCTGTGCGCCGGCGAATGACAATATAATGGAGTTATTAATTATGGTTGATGCATTTAGACGAGCATCTGCTGCAAGTATTAACGTTGTTATGCCTTACTATGGTTATGGGCGGCAGGACCGCAAGGCTGGAGCACGTGATCCAATTTCGGCCAAGCTGGTTGCTAATTTAATCGAGACGGCAGGGGTAGATAGGCTAATCACGATGGATTTACATGCGACGCAGATTCAGGGTTTTTTCGATATACCAGTGGACCATTTATTAGGGGTACCTATACTTGCGGAACACTTTTTGAAAAAACAAATTGATGATATAGTTGTAGTTTCGCCAGACCATGGCGGCGCAACGCGTGCTAGAAGATTAGCTGAGCGACTTAAGGCCCCGATTGCGATCATTGATAAACGAAGACCAGAGGCCAATGTTGTGGAGATAATGAATATAGTTGGTGATGTTAAAGGGCGTAATGCAATCCTAATTGATGATATTATTGACACTGCAGGAACATTAGTCCTTGCTGCAGACTCATTAATAGAAGCCGGTGCTAAAGAAGTTTACGCAGCTTGTACACATCCAGTTCTTTCAGGGCCTGCAATCAAGCGGCTCGAGAAGTCTAAAATCAAAGAACTTGTAGTGACTAATTCAATTCCATTATCGGCAGAAAAACAGATTGCAAAAATCGAAGTACTTTCAATTGCGCCCCTACTTAGTGAGGCGATTTTAAGAATTCACAAACAGCTTTCAGTTAGTAAGTTGTTTGATTAGATATTTAAGAGGTGAGTTTTAGTGAGTTGGCGGAAGCTAAAGGCAAAATATGCAGCTAAAAGAAATGAACCCGTAAGTGAAGGAATGAAGCTTATTGTAGGCTTAGGAAACCCTGGTACGCAGTATGAAGGTACACGACATAATATCGGCTTCCAAGTTATCGATTCATTACGAGAACAGCTGGCAAATGATAATACAATAACACCACGTAGCCGTTTTGATGCGATGATTTATGAGATGAGAGGTAGTAGTGGCCCTGCTTTATTAATTAAACCACTGAATTATATGAATCGTTCCGGACAGTCAGTGATAAAAGTTGCCAACTGGTATAAAATCGACCTTGATAATATTATAGTTATTCAAGATGATATTGACTTGCCAACAGGCAGGGTACGCTTTCGTGAGAAGGGTGGAGCTGGCGGGCACAATGGTATCTCGTCTATTATAAATCATTTAGGGACAGACCAGTTTAAACGTGCAAAAATTGGTATAGCACGCCCCTATAGTGCGGATGTTTCGGGACATGTTCTAACACCTTTTTGTAAGGAAGAGCTGGAGGAAGTTAAGATAGCGGTTGAGCAGGTTAGCGAGGGAATTTCTGACTGGTTGCAAGGCGAGGATTTTTTGATGTTAATGAATAAGTATAATTAAGTTATAATTTGAACAACAATGTGCTTATAGCTTTGGCATTTTAATGGCTAAAGCTTATTTGTGTGAAAGGAGCACCATAATTTAAGATGAAAAGTATTCAAAATCGCTTTATAAGTAGCGAACAGTATCAAGAAATAATTAAAACTTTAGAGCAGAATTTAGACGAGTTACTGGTAACTGGTCTAACTGGCGCTGCAAAAAATATACTAATCGCGACTTTATATCAAAATGAGCTAAGCAAGAATGAGCGCTCAATAGTACTGCTCACACATAATCTTGTACAAGCACAACGCATACAAGACGATTTGATTGAGCTACTTGGTGAAGAGCAAGTGTTGGTCTTTCCTGATGATGACCTAATACGCCAGGATGCTATTGCCGCAAGTACTGAGTTATTAGAGCAGTATATGCAAGCCATGGTAAGTATGTCAAAGTCTCAGCGCGCCATCTATATTATTCCTTATTCAGCAGTAAGGCGACCTTTAATGAGTTCTGAAGAGTTTATTAAAAGTCTAACTGAGCTCAGGGTTGGGGATGAGATAGATTTAGAAAAGTTACTTGAGCGCTTAGTGGAACAAGGCTATGAGCGGTCGGACATGGTTGGGCGGAAAGGCGAATTTAGCTTGCGAGGTGGGATACTAGATATTTTCCCGTTAACAGAGAAAGAGGCAGTGCGGGTGGAGCTATTTGACGTGGAAATAGAATCGATTCGCTCTTTCGCAATTGAAAATCAACGTTCTCTTGCAAATTTGCAACAAGTTCTTATCACGCCAGTTAAGGTGGGAGAAGAGATCGCTGGTGGCACGACAATTCTTGATTATGCACCAGCTGACTCTCTTTTGATTCTAGACGAGCCAAAGAGGCTTAACGAGACTTCGAGACAGCTGCAAGAACTAGAAGCTGGAACACATAAATATATTAGTTATGAGCAACTAATAAGTGAGAATCGTAAACAGATAATTAGTTTTACACTTTTTGCTAGTAGAGCACCACATAGTTCGCCAAATAAAATTATTGATTTTATTGTCCATGATCTACAAAATTATTATGGACAAATTAAACTAGTTGCGGATGATCTATCTCGCTGGAAGAAGACTGATATCGATGTCTTTTATCTTGCTTCAAACCAAGAACGTGCCAAAAGAATTGAGCGTCTTTTAAGAGAAGTGGTGGGAGAAGAAGAAATACCTAGAATTCTAGAGGGCAATCTGCAAAATGGATTTGTAATCTCTGCACTTAATCTAGCTGTTGTCACGGAGGCAGAGCTCTTCTCACGACAACAACGGAGACTGCGACGTGCAGAGAAACCGACGGTAGCTGACCAAATACGAAGCTATAGTGAGTTGAAACTAGACGATTACGTAGTACATGTCGGCCACGGCATTGGTATCTATAAAGGTGTAGTAACGCGTGAGTTTGCGGGAACGCATAAGGATTATTTACAGATAAAATATGCGAAGGATGATGTACTTTTTGTGCCGACGGATCAATTAGGTATGGTACAGAAGTATGAGGGCGGCGAGGGGAATCGGCCGAAGATATACACGCTTGGCGGAGGCGACTGGAAAAGAGTAAAAAAGCGTGTCAAGGAATCAGTAATGGAAATAGCCGAGGACTTGATTAAGCTCTATGCGAAGAGAGAGGCAGCTGAGGGGATTGCCTTTTCTGCGGATACCGAATACCATCGTGAATTTGCAGCAATGTTCCCTTATCAAGAAACCCCAGACCAACAGCGCGTTATTGCAGAGATAACAGAAGATATGGAGAGAAAACGACCGATGGACCGTTTACTCTGTGGCGATGTAGGCTATGGAAAAACAGAGGTAGCTATACGTGCAGCCTTTAAAGCGGTCTATGGGGGCAAACAGGTTGCCATATTAGTCCCGACGACGATTTTAGCGCAGCAGCACTATAGTACTTTTATTGAACGTTTTCAGGCTTATCCAATTAAAATCGCAGTGATTAGCCGTTTTACTAAACAAACTGAGCAAGCTAGAATTCTACAAAAATTAGCGGAGGGAACAATCGATATTATTATAGGGACACACCGTTTGTTGTCAAAGGATGTAAAGTTTAGTGACATTGGTTTAATAGTTGTTGATGAAGAACAGAAATTCGGGGTTCAACATAAAGAAGCAATTAAGTCTTTGCGTGCAAACATTGATGTACTGTCTTTAACAGCAACGCCCATACCACGAACTCTGCACATGTCGATGATGGGCATACGTGATCTTTCAATAATTGACACACCGCCAGAAAATCGTTACCCGGTGCAGACCTATGTCATGGAATATAATGATGCACTTGTAAAGGAGGCGATAGAGCGGGAATTAGCACGAGGAGGGCAAGTTTATTTTCTACATAATCGCGTGCAATCAATTCAGCGTTTCGCAATTCGTATACGGACTTTGGTGCCACAGGCTAGAGTAGCCGTTGTTCATGGTCAGCTTAACGAGAGTGAACTGGAGACCATAATGCTCGATTTTCTTGCGGGTGATTACGACATTCTTGTTACAACAACGATAATTGAATCAGGTGTTGATATCCCTAATGTAAATACGTTAATCGTCAGTGATGCTGACAAAATGGGCTTATCACAGCTCTATCAATTGCGCGGACGTGTTGGCCGTTCCAACCGGCTTGCCTACGCTTATTTTACTTATCAACCGGACAAAATTTTAACAGAGATTGCAGAGAAACGTCTGAGAACAATTAAAGAGTTCACCGAACTTGGTTCTGGATTCAAAATAGCGATGCGCGATCTTGCAATTCGGGGGGCGGGAAACCTTTTGGGAGCTGAACAAAGTGGCTATATCAATACGGTCGGGTTTGAACTGTATAATCAACTTTTGCGAGAGGCTGTTACTGAGTTGCAGGAAGATGGTGTACCACGAACTGAGGTTGAGCCGATAATTGATCTGCCAATTGATGCATATCTGCCAGAAACATACATTTCTGATCAAATGCAGAAAATAGAAATGTACAAAAAATTTGCTAATCTGCGTGAGCTAGCAGCGGCGGAAGAACTGGAGTTAGAGCTAGTCGACCGCTTTGGCCAATTACCCGAGCCTGTAAAAAATTTGCTTGCAATTACACGCATAAAAACATATCTTTATAAATATGAAATTGAAAGTATGACACAACAAGAAAAAGAAGTTATACTAAAAGTAAGCGCAAATCAAAATTCATTGATTGATGGCGCTAGATTATTTATCATGGCGAATAATTTTCAGCATCCCGTCAAAATATCATCGCACGGACAATTGCGGATTAGAATTAAGAATAAAGGTATAAAAGCAAAAGAAACCTTAGCGATGCTTGAAAATTTTTTGGAAGAATACGGCGGGATAATAAATAAGAAGGGAACTTAATAAATGAAAAAACTTGGGAAATTAGGTCTGTTATTATTAGCAGTCGTTTTAATTTTTAGCCTTACAGCTTGTGGGGATGAAGGTGAGGAAAACAACATTGGTGACGATGAGGTTATCGCCAAATTTGAAGGTGGCGAAGTAACGAAGAAGGATTTTGATACCTATATGGGTATCGCTTACTTTTTCGATCCAACTTTGAAGCAACAGATAATTAATATTGATGAAGATGACCAGGCATCATTATTTGACGCCTACCTAGGAACATACATTGGTGAGAGATATCTCGCTAATCAAATAGCTGATAATCAAGATATAACAAAGAGAGCCAAGGAAACCTTAGAAGTCTTTGAAAATGGAATGAAAGAAGAGTTCGGCGGTACAAAAGAATATGAGGCTGCACTTAAAGCAGAAAGCATAACTTCAGATGATCTACTGGATTATATGGTTCGGTACTTTAAAGCTGAGGAATATCTAGTGAATAAAGCATATGAGGAGAACAAAGAGATGTTTTCAGTTGCAACGGTTCACCATATTCTGGTTTCATTTGATGATCGAACAGAAGCAGAAGCTAAAGAGCTTGCAAGTGACTTGCTAGCTCAGTTAAAGGAAGGGGCAGACTTTGCTGAATTAGCTACTGAATACACAGATGATGGTGGTAGTGTAGAAAATGGTGGGATGTATGAGGATGTGCCGGTTGCACTTTGGGTTCCAGAATTTATGGAGGCCGCAATTAGTTTGCCACTTAATGAACTTAGTGACTTAGTTGAAACAGACTATGGCTACCACATTATAAAGGTTACAAAACGTGATTTACCAGAGCTAAAGGATGTTACTAGCGAAGGTAGAAACATTGTTTTCTCTAATGTTTATACAGACTTTATAACAGAGGATCTTGAATCAATCTTAAGAAAATAGAAAAGAAAAGCAGGGCAACCTGCTTTTCTTATGCCAATAAGTTGGTATAATGTGTAAAGTAGATAAATATTAGCGGAAGAGGGTTAGACATGGGTTCAAGAAGCAAATCTTTTATTAAAGGTGCGGCTATTTTGGCTGCAGCCTCATTAATTTCTAAGTTGCTTGGCGCAATCTATCGTATCCCCTACCAGAACATTGTTGGTGATGTGGGGTTGGCAGCCTACAACATGGTCTACCCTTTATATAGTATTTTACTGATTATCGCTACGGCCGGTTTTCCTCTGGCAATATCCAAGATAGTCGCGGAACGCTTAACCTTAGGTGACAAAAACGGAGCAAAACGCGTACTCACTACTTCTGTTGCTGTGCTTACAATTACCGGCATTCTATTTTTTCTACTGCTCTTTTTCGGAGCAGACCTCATTGCCCGTTTGATGGGTAATGTGGAACTTGGTGTGGTAATCAAGGGTGTCTCGTTTGCATTATTAATTGTGCCAGTAATGGCTGGAATACGGGGCTATTATCAAGGTCATCAATATATGCTTCCGACAGCTTATTCGCAGGTTATTGAACAGATAGTTCGCGTTATAACAATTCTTGTTCTTTCCTATTATGCTGTAACTGAAGGGCTGGGTGTTTATTACGCAGCGGCTGGAGCAACCTTTGGTGCCTTTACGGGTGGGCTTTTTGGAATAATAACACTATTATTTTTCTGGAAAGGTACACGCAAAATTACTGACGAGATTGTAGCTGAGGCAAGCGGTCCCTATATTGGTAAGCAGACAAGCCGCTCACATATTATTGAAAAACTGTTTTATTATTCAATTCCGATTGCTCTTGGCTCAATTTTTTTACCGCTTTTAGGCTTAGTCGATTCGTTCTCGGTCACAAATATTATAAAACAGTCGGCTTTAAATGCTGAGGTTATCTTCGGTAGTTATATTAAAATCAATTCGTTAACAACCTATGCGGAGTATTGGTTTGGTATCTATTCGCGTGGACAAGCGGTAATACAGTTTGCGGCATTTTTTGCAACAGCTTTAGCGATTGCGCTAGTTCCTTCAATTACTGAAAGCAAGGTTAAGGGTGATGAAGCTAGCGTAAACCGGCGATCGGAGCTGGCATTAAGGATTACGCTTTTACTTGGCCTTCCAGCAGCAGTTGGAATTATCGCTTTAGCAGAACCGATTAACATCTTACTTTATAAAGATGGAACTGGTTCAACAACCCTGGCAATTTATGCTTTGGTCGTAATTTTTTCAACACTTTTTGTCACTTCGTCAGGGGTGTTGCAGGGGATAGGCAAGGTTATGCTTCCTGCTAAGCATCTTTTTGTCGGAATTACAATTAAGATTGTGTTTAATATTATATTAGTCTATTATTTTGGCATCAATGGCGCTGTTATGGCGACGATACTTGCTTACCTAGCAGCTTCTTACCTAAACTTAAGAGCACTAATCAAACATACTGGCTTACAGATAAACTGGAAAAACTTTTTCGCCAAGCCGATTTTGGCAACACTTATAATGGGTGTGCTTGTTTATTTGGTACGTATCGGCTTAATTTTCTGGCTAGAGCCTTATATTCTAAACCTTCGTTTATTAATGCTTGTCGTTGTACTTATTGGAGTTATCGTCGGTATGATTGTCTATGGTGTAAGCCTTTTTACAACAGGCTCCTTAACTAGAAGCGATTTAGAAGAAGTGCCAGGCTATGGAATAAGGCTTATTAAAATAACGGATAAACTTAGAATTCTTAGAGATTAGGTGTTAGTGAATGGAAAAGAAAATTACAATAGTTGGTTTAGGTTCAGGCAATGAAGATCGACTAACTTTGGGCGTGCTTAAGGAGCTTCGGTCAGGCAAAGCGATTTTCCTAAGAACAGAGCAACACCCTGTAGTCGAGTATATGCGTAAAGAAGGGCTATGCTACAAAAGTTTTGACAGCCTATATGAAAGCGCAGATAGCTTTGGCGATGTCTATCATAATATTGTGGAGGAACTACTTACTGAGGTCGATTCGCTTGGCGAGCTGATTTATGCTGTACCGGGGAACCCCTTAGTTGCGGAGCAGACTGTAAAGATTCTGCTTGCTCTGGAAAAAGAAGTTGGTATTAAGATTAGAGTGTTGGGCGGCGAGAGCTTCCTTGATACTTTTTTCGAAAGCCTGAAGCTTGATCCTGTAGAAGGATTTATGTTATTAAATGGCGAAACATTTGGTGCTCACCAATTAAACTCAGAAATCAATACCTTAATCGCACAAGTTTACAGTCAGGCTATAGCTTCACAGGTGAAGCTGGAACTGATGGAATATTATTCGGATGATTACATAGTGTATATTGTGGAAAACCTTGGGATTACGGAAAGTGAAAGAGTGACTGGGTTACCATTATTTGAACTCGATCGTAATCCGAACCGTTTCCATAACAGAAGCTCGATTTTTGTACCGACCAATTACGAGCCTTTATTAATCAAGCGCGATTTACATCAATTATTAAAAACGGTTAAAGTTCTACGTGGACCCGATGGTTGCCAGTGGGATCGTGCTCAGACACATCAGTCGATTCGTGAGAACCTAATTGAGGAGACCTTTGAGCTGGTTGAGACGATTGATCAGCTTGATTATGATGCTATGGCAGAAGAGCTGGGGGATGTTCTGCTGCAGGTAATTCTCCATAGTTTAATGGCAGAAGAGGAAGGATATTTTGACCTATATGATATAATTGAGGAACTGATGAGCAAACTAATCCGCCGTCACCCGCATGTTTTTGGTGAAGCGACTGCGAGCAAAGAGCATGAGGCGCGCGCTGAATGGGATAGAATCAAAGTGTTGGAGAATATTGAGCGAGGCAACAAGCGTAAATCTGTGCTAGATGGAGTACCTATCGGTTTGCCAGAAATCTATAAAGCTTACAAGCTACAGAAAAAAGCGGCTAAGGTTGGCTTTGATTGGAACCAGGTAAGTAATGTTTATGATAAGATAGAAGAAGAGCTGAGTGAGGTCCGCTTAGCAACTGATAATAATGTTGCTGGTGAGTTAGGGGATCTATTATTTGCAGTGATAAACTTAGCACGATTCAAAAAAATCGATCCTGCAGCAGCACTAGCAATTACCAACCGCAAGTTTATAAAACGATTTAAATATATAGAAGAGCAGCTTAAGAAGCAGGAGCTAGCTATTGAGGAAGCTGGACTTGAACTGATGGACAGTTATTGGGAAGAAGCGAAAAAGTTAGACTAACGGAGCTGAGATGATGAGAATTGACAAGTATCTGAAAATTTCGCGTATAATAAAAAGAAGAACAGTAGCCAAGGAACTAACTGATAATGGGCGTGCTTTAATTAACGGCAGAGTGGCCAAAGCTGGCAGTACAGTTAAAGTTGATGATATAATTACTCTGCACATTGGCGGTAAGGATCTTGTTTTCCGTGTAAAGGAGCTCAAAGAGACAACGAGAAAAGATGAAGCATTAGAGATGTATGAGGTTATTGGAGAGGAATAAGATGACGAAAAACCCAAATAGTGTGTTCAGAAGAAAACGGGTAAAATTCCTAATTCTACTTTTATTAATTTTTACTGTCTGGGTAGGCTGGACCCTCTATGGACAGTGGCTCGATTTAAATAAGACGCAACAAAAGATAGCGGAGCTTGAGCAGGCAGAAGAGCGCATTCTTAGTGAAAAAAGCAGACTAGAACGTGAAAAGATGTTATTAAACAATTATAATTACATTGCAGAGATAGCGCGAGAGTATTATTTTATGTCGAAACCTGGCGAGATTATCATAATCTCACCCAAGGATTGATATTTCGTATTGACTTTGTTTGATTTTATTATGTATAATCGCTTTAATCTCTAGTATCATTTAATTCTATTAAGGGGGAAAAATCTATTTATGTCAATTGAGGTTGGCAGTACACACGATGGAAAGGTAACGGGCATTACTGATTTTGGTGCGTTTATTGAGTTAACAACAGGAGAAACAGGTCTGGTGCATATTTCGGAAATAGCCGATACTTATGTGAAGGACATCAGGGATCATTTAAAAATAGGCGAGCTTGTCAATGTGCGTGTAATTAATATTGAAAAAAATGGCAAGATGGGCTTGTCATTAAAAGAGCAAAAAACAGAGTCCAGAGCACCAGAGAGAACTGCTCGCCCGAGATCAAGGCAAACTGGGCAACGAGGAGCTGGCAGAGCTGGACAAGGTGAGGGCTCACAATCGTTTGACGACAAGTTAAGTGTTTTTCTGCGAGACAGCGAGGAGAGGCTATCAACTTTGAAGAAGAGCACGGACTCTAAAAGAGGCGGGCGTGGAGCTAAGCGAGGTTAAGAGAGTTGACAGAGAATAACTGATAGATTATACTTGTTTTCATTGGCTAAGCAAAGGTAATGAGCAAGTGGCTTGGCGGTGTAGCTCAACTGGCTAGAGCGTGCGGTTCATACCCGCAAGGTTGGGGGTTCAACTCCCTCCGCCGCTACCAATTTATAAAACAAACACGTCATAACGACGTGTTTTTTGCTATGATAGTATATATAGACTGACATAAAATAGAAAACAAAAATAATTAACGGAGTTGGCGAACATGTTAAAAATTGTTGCCCAGACAATTGAACGTGAACAGTTATTTCAAACGGAAGAACCGATAGTCGTAGCTGTTTCTGGTGGGCCGGATTCGATGGTGTTGTTAGATGCACTAGCACGCTTAGTAGAAAACCGTCTAATCGTTGCTCACTTAAATCATAAATTACGTGAAGATACAGCAAATAGCGATGCGGTTTTTGTGCGGACAGAGTGTGAAAAAAGAGCTATTGACTGCGTTGTACGCGAGATTGATGTGCCAGCGGAGATGGAACGCGCTGGGACCGGCACCCAAGAGACTGCGCGCAGTGTGCGCTATGAATTTTTGCATGATGTTGCGCGTGAACACGGTGCAGGAGCTGTCGCCTTTGGGCATAATGCAGATGATCAAGCAGAGACAGTTCTAATGCGTATTATTCGCGGAACAGGGATGCACGGTCTGTCTGGTATTCCCTATAAACGTGATTATGGTGGGATACCACAAGTTAGGCCACTACTCGATGTTAGTCGTGAGCAGATTGAACAGTATGCTAAGGAACAAGAGCTAGCATATATTATTGATCAGAGCAACTTATCTATAGAATATTTTCGTAATCTTACGCGACTAGAGATCTTGCCATATCTCAAGCAGTATAATCCACAACTAAGTAATAGTCTGCAACAACTAGCGGAGATTGCCCGTGCTGAGAATGATTACCTAGACAATCTAGCAAATACCTACATTGAGGAAACAGTTCAATCCAATAAAGATCAGCTGGTCTTGGATGTGCGGGAATTTGAAAAGCTAGATATAGCAATAAAACGTCGCGTTATTCATCTGCTGTTAAAGCAGTACCGTATGCGACAGGAGACAACTTATCGAAACATTGAGGACATTATTCAACTTGCAGCAAGTTCACATCCATCTAAAAGACTTGACCTAGCAGGAATAAAAGTTTATCGTCAATATAATAATCTTGTATTTAAGCGGGCAACCGTAAAGAAGAAGAGGGACTATTCTTATTTGTTAACAATTCCGTCAGAGCAATACATAGAGGAGTTGGATAAAACAATTATAATTAGGGTGACCAGTGAAAGAGAGAGTTTAGAAGATGAATCAGAGTCAGGAGCAACTGAGGTATTTGATCGAGCGAAACTCGATGCACCTTCTTTACTTGTTCGTTCGCGGCTAGCTGGCGACCGGATAGAATTGATTGGCGTAGAGGGAAGAACTAAACTTAAGGATTTATTTATAAATTTAAAGATTCCACAGGCGAGAAGGGCTGTACAGCCAATAGTAACTGATGGGAAGAAAATTCTCTGGTTACCTGGTTTACGACGATCGCGACATGCGCTAATCGATGAGCAGACTAAGGAATATGTTTATGTGCAGTTTAAATAGAATTTTACTCTTTAAAAATAAGGGATTACAATTTGCGGTAAAAAGTCTATTGTTATAAGTTTTTCTTTTTGATACAATACTAGGGTATTGTAAGAGGAGGCAAAAAATGAACCTATCAAATAGAAATATTTGGTTTTATCTTGTGTTGCTGTTATTAATAATTGGTTTTGTAAGTGTTCTTGCATCACCGGTGGCAACGATAGAACAAATACCATACACACAATTTCAAAAAGAATTAGAAGAGGGCAAATATAGCTCTATTCAAGCAAAACCTACTGGGCTGACCTATAGTCTTGAAGCAGTCTATAGAGATGGGTCCGAGAAAAAAGTTAACATTATAGCACCATATAGTGAGTCGTCGCTTATTGATTTAACGGCTGATACAGGTGTATCCGTAACTTTTGTAGAACAAGAAGAACCATCAGTTCTTGCAACATTCTTAATGACAATGGTTCCCTTTCTACTCATCTTTTTACTGTTTTTCTTCTTAATAAATCGTTCGCAAGGCGGCGGAAGCAAGGTTATGAGCTTTGGCAAAAGCAAAGCGAAGCTTTATTCTGAAGATAAAGCAAAGGTTACATTCAAGAATGTAGCGGGAGTTGATGAGGAGAAGGAAGAGCTAGAGGAGATTGTTGATTTTTTACAAGACCCACGTAAATATGTTGCATTAGGTGCTACAATTCCTAAGGGTGTTCTTTTAGTAGGACCACCAGGAACAGGAAAAACTTTGTTAGCACGCGCAGTTGCGGGCGAAGCAGGGGTGCCATTCTATAGCATTAGTGGCTCAGACTTCGTAGAGATGTTTGTTGGTGTTGGTGCTTCAAGGGTGCGTGATTTATTTGAGACAGCGAAGAAGAATGCTCCTTGTATCATCTTTATTGATGAGATTGACGCTGTCGGTCGACATCGAGGTGCAGGTCTTGGTGGTGGACATGATGAGCGTGAGCAGACACTAAACCAACTGTTAGTTGAGATGGATGGTTTTGGTGATAATGAGGGAGTTATTATTATTGCTGCTACTAACCGTGCAGATATACTCGATCCAGCACTATTGCGTCCAGGACGTTTCGACCGACATATTTATGTTGATCGACCTGACGTAGCAGGACGAGAAGCGATCCTTAAGGTCCATGCACACAATAAACCTCTAGCGGATGATGTTGATTTTAACGTTATTGCAAGAAGAACGCCTGGATTTACTGGAGCCGATTTAGAGAACTTGCTCAATGAAGCTGCATTATTAGCTGCTCGCTTGAATTTAACTGAGATAACAATGGAGGAGATTGATAGTGCAATCGACCGTGTAATCGCAGGGCCAGAGAAGAAGGGCAGAATAATTAGTGATAAAGAGAAAAATATTGTTGCCTACCATGAGAGTGGACACGCAATTGTTGGTTACCATTTAGAAGGTGCAGATGAAGTCCACAAAGTAACAGTAATTCCGCGTGGGCATGCAGGTGGCTACACTGTAATATTACCTAAGGAAGACCGCTCATTTATGACTAAGCCAGAGTTAATTGATAAAATTATGGGTCTGTTAGCAGGTCGCGTAGCTGAGGAAGTGGTTCTTAATGAAGTTAGCACTGGTGCTCATAACGACTTCCAACGTGCAACAGAGATTGCTAGAAGGATGGTTACTGAATTCGGAATGAGCGAGAAACTTGGACCGATGCAATTCGGAAAGCAACAGAGTGAAGTTTTCCTAGGACGTGACTACTCTAGCGAACCAAGCTACAGTGATAAGACTGCCTATGCTATTGATATGGAAGTTAAAGGCATTATCGATAGATGCTATACGAGAACAAAAGAGATTATTAATGAGCATCGTGATGAGCTAGACTTAATTGCCCAGAGCTTAATGATTAAAGAGACGCTTGATGCGGCTGACATTAAGAAGCTCATGAATGATGGCAAGTTTGACGATGAAGAGTTGGACAAGCAGGTAATGGAAAGGATTAAGGAGTTTCGCGCAACGACTTCTTAATATAAAATGAATTAACAAAAGGATATCGTAAAAGATATCTTTTTGTTGTTTTAAAAAGCATAAATATTGCCTGATAGCTTAAAAAAGGTTACTATTAACTTACAGACTAGAGAATAATTGACTAGAGAATAATGAAGAAGGTAAGGTGTAGGGTATGATCCTTGCAATTGATGTCGGTAATACGAATGTGCTAATAGGTTTATATGAGCAGGAAAATCTTAAGTTTTCTTGGCGTATTTCAACAAACAAAAACCAGACTGCGGATGAGTTGGCAATGATTTTCCACCAACTATTAGCGCGTGAACAGATCAGTTTTAAAGAGGTTAAGGAAGTGGTTATTTCTTCTGTAGTACCTCCACTTATCTCGCCACTTCAAAAAATGGTTGAAAAGGATTTTGAACTGACACCAGTTATTGTTGGGCCGGGGATTAAGACAGGAATCAAGATTGGCTTGGAAAATCCTAAGGAGCTGGGTGCAGACAGAATTGCAAACGCAATTGCTGCTATTGAGCAGTATGGAACACCGTTAATAATTGTTGATTTTGGAACAGCTACAACTTTCGACTATATTGATAAGGATGGGACCTACCAAGGAGGCGCAATCGCTCCTGGTATCAATACATCGACTGAAATGCTTTTTCAGAAAGCGGCAAAACTACCAAGGATAGAGCTGGTTAAACCACCATCGGTGATCGGCAAAAATACTGTTAACGCTATGCAAGCAGGCATAATCTATGGTTTTGTTGGGCAGGTTGATGCGATAGTTAACCGAATTATTGCGGAGAGTGGAAGCTCGCCGAAGGTAATCGCAACTGGCGGGATGGCGGATTTAATTGCTTCTGAATCTAGTACTATTGATGTGGTTAATAATCTTTTGACCATAGATGGATTAGTAAAAATTTACAATAAAAACAATTAGATGGGCCTGTGGTTTAAATGGAAGAGAAAACTTATTCAGTGCGCGTTATCAGGAATCTAATAATAATTATTGTTGTTCTCCTGTTAGTGCTGGTAGGTGTTATAACCTACTATTTTACAAGCGACCAAAAAGGTGCAGGAGATCTTGTTGCGATTGTTAACAATGTAGAGATTCGTGAAACAGCATTTTATAATGAGCTAAAGGACCGCTACGGCATAATGACCTTAAATGAAATGATTGAGCGATTAGTGATTCGGGATGCCGCTGTAAAATATAAAATAACTGCGAACAAATTAGAGACTAATCGCGTACTTGGGCAGTTTCGCAGTCAATTTGCTTCAGAGGAAGAGTTTATTAGCTATCTAGGAAGTGAACTTGGTATGACATTGGAACAGTTTACGCGTGATGTTGAGCACTATATACTTTGGGAGCAGCTAGCAACAAAAGATATTGAGGTTTCTGAAGACGCTGTAAATCTTTATTATCAGAATAATATGGATAAGTATAAGGTTCACGAAAGCTATCATTTACAGCAGATTGTTGTGGAGTCAGAGGAGCTGGCGCATGAGCTGGTAACAGATATTCAAGCTGGTGCTAATTTTAATCAGCTGGCACGCACATTATCGATAGATTATATGTCGATAAGTACTGGGGGGGACCTAGGCTATGTTTACGCAGATAGCATGATGGTAGAACCTGAAATTATTCGGAAAGCTCGTATTATGAAAGAACATGAATTAGCAATTGTAGCTGCTGGCGAACGTTATCACGTCGTTCAGTTACTTGGAGCTGAGGAAGCTTATCAGTATAGTTATACAGAGGTTAAGGACCAAATAGCAAGAGAGCTCGCACTGAGCTATGCTGAGCCATTAGGAGTAGTAATGGAACAGTTAAAAGAGGAGCTAGGAGTAGAGATTTTTGATGAGCCACTTAAGGTGAGGTGACCGAGTTGAAATATAATACGCATCTACTATCAATTAATAATGAACACCGCCTTAAGCAGGAGATGCTGCGGATTGGCGCAGATGGTCCTGGAATTAAACTAATGTTGCCTAAGGGCGAGTTGTTAATAATTAAGCTTGAACAAGTAAGCTTAAAGGCCTTGTTAATCCTAAAGCAAGAGATGCTATCACGTGGTGGTGAAGCGGTCGTAAATCGGAAGGTTGCGGCCTTAGAACAGGAGTTATCTGATGTCTTACTAATGGGAACACGAAAACAATTTAGAGAATTAACGCAAAAGCTAAAAGTTCAACCTTTCGGATTGAAAAAAATGGGCCAGGAAATTACTGAAGTCATCGATAATTGGTCTGTTCGTAGTGATGTACGCACCATGGATTGTAATGGCAAAAAGTTACGGTTAGGCGATAGGACATTGGTGATGGGCATTCTCAATTTAACACCGGATTCATTTAGCGATGGTGGGGAATTTATGGATGTTGAAGCAGCGGTACATCGCGCGCTGGAAATGGAGAGAGATGGTGCTGACGTCATTGATATTGGCGGTGAATCTACTAGACCTGGGCACATACCAATATCTGCCGCTGAGGAACTGGATAGAATTTTACCAGTTATAAAAGGTTTAGCAGGAAAACTACAGATTCCTATTTCGATAGATACATATAAAGCGGAGGTTGCAGAACAAGCCCTTGCGAACGGTGCAAATCTGATTAATGACATTTGGGGCTTGAAGCATGATAGGTTGATGGCGGAGGTAATCGCACGATATAAAGTTCCCGTTATTATTATGCACAATCGTGAGTTTGCGAGCTACAAATCGCTACTATCAGATATAATTGCTGACCTCCGTAGTAGTGTAGAACTTGCGCTAGCTGCTGGAATTCAATCTGACCAGATTATACTTGATCCAGGTATCGGTTTTGCTAAGTCGCAGTGTGAGAATTTATTGGTAATGAATCGACTGGCGGAGATTGTTTATCTTGGGTATCCAGTTTTGTTGGGAGCGTCGCGCAAATCATTGATTGGCAATACGCTCAATCTAGATAAAAAGGATCGGCTTGAGGGAACAATTGCAACTGTATGCCAGGCGATTGCACAGGGTTGTCAGCTAGTACGGGTGCATGATGTACTTGAGGTTAAGCGTGCAGTTACGATGATGGATGCAATGGTCTATGTTGGGGAGGAGGAGTGAACTAGGTGGATCGAATAATTTTTGAGAAGATACAGTTTTATGCTTATCACGGAGCTTTAGAGGAAGAAAATCGACTTGGTCAGAAATTTGAGGTTGATTTAGAAATGTATCTAAACCTTCAAAAAGCGGGCGAAAGCGATAATATCAATGATACGATAGATTACGCTAAGGTATATGATGTTGTTAACGAAATATTGATGGGAACAAAACGTCAGCTACTTGAGGCAATCGCTGAAAACATCGCTAAAGAGACATTAAATCAATTTTCAATTAGCGAGGTAGTTGTGCGAGTTCGCAAGCTTAACCCACCAATACATGGTTATCTAAAAAGCGTAGCAGTTGAAATAAGGAGAGGCAAAAAGTGATGGTGAAGGTTTTCTTAAGTTTAGGATCTAACATGGGTGAACGTCTAGATAATTTACAAAGAGCATTTTACGAGCTTGCTGCCCATCCTCAGATCACGCTTGTTGATCAGTCCTCAATATATGAGACTGAGCCAGTTGGAAATCTGGAGCAGGGTGATTTTCTAAATATGGTTGTGGCTATTGCAACGACACTAGGTCCACATGAGTTATTAAATTACATACAAGAGGTAGAGCTGCGGCTAGGTAGGGAGCGCAGTGAAACCTGGGGACCGCGTACGATTGATATCGATATTTTAATTTATGGAGAAGAGATTATTGAGGATGAGCGACTAATTATTCCGCACAAACTAATGCAGGAAAGAGTTTTTGTTTTACTTCCTTTATACGAGATTTATCAGGGTCCAATCCCTGGAATAGAGCGATCTCTTCCTAATCTGATAATCGATAATGAAAAACAGTTGCCTGGCATTTCAGTTTATCAACTTGTATAGAGAGGAATTAGATAAATAAGAGAGGGATTAGATAGTTAGATGAGAATAGGTAATGTAGAATTAGCTAATAATGTTATACTGGCACCGATGGCAGGGGTTAATAATCAAGCTTTTAGGATTATAGCGCGTCGCTTCGGAACAGGCCTTGTCACAACTGAGATGGTTAGTGATAAGGCGCTTTTATTGAATAACGAATATACATTGCGCATGCTAGAGATTGATCCTGAGGAGCATCCTGTTAGTATGCAGGTGTTTGGGAGGGAGACAGCTAGTTTAGTTGCAGCTGCTCAGATTATTGATACGCAATCGGCCGCAGATATAATCGATATTAATATGGGGTGTCCCGTTCCGAAGGTAACAAAAAATGGTGGGGGTTCCGCCTGGCTTATCTCACCTACAAAAATTGAACAGGCGATTAAAGCGATAGTTGACGCGGTAAAGAAACCTGTAACGGTTAAAATTCGCAGCGGTTGGGATGAGCGGACAATTTTGGCAGTGGAAAATGCGAAAGCGATTGAGAGCGCTGGGGCTAGTGCAATTGCGATTCACGGCAGAACCAAAGAGCAAATGTTTCGAGGTGTTTGCGATTATGATATTATCGGCAAGGTGAAGCGGGCTGTGTCGATTCCGGTGATTGGAAACGGCGACATCAGAAGCCCAGAAGATGCTAAACGAATGATTGATGAGACGGGCGTTGACGGTGTAATGATTGGTCGGGCTGCGCTTGGAAATCCTTGGATCTTGTATCGAACAGTCCGGTTTTTAGAAGAGGGGATACTGGTTGGTGAGCCCGAACCGCAAGAGAAATTAAAAATTGCTCTAGAACACCTTGACCGCTTGGTTGGCCTAAAAGGCGAAAAGATGGGTGTGCAGGAGATGCGTAAGCACGCTGGTTGGTATTTGAAAGGCATGCCGCAGTCTGCGCGCGTTCGTGACTTGGCAAATAAAGCAACCAAGAGGGCTGAAATTGCTGCTATAATGCAAGCTTATATTGCTGAAGTAGAGTTGACATTGATAAATGAATGATTTATAATCAACGCAACAAATCAAGATGGTATAGGAAAAAGCTATTTGACCGCAAGCGGTTAAAATAAGCTTTTTATTAATGTACTAGTTCAAGATAAATAAATAGGATTTAAAGAGGGGTAAGCATATGGTTAATAAAGAGGTTATCGTTACACCATTGGGCTACAAAAAACTGGAAGAAGAATTGGAACAATTAAAAACAGTTAAAAGACATGACGTAACAGAGAAGATTAGAAATGCAGTCAGCTATGGTGATATATCAGAGAACTCGGAATATGAAGATGCTAAGAATGAACAAGCTTTTGTTGAGGGTAGAATCTTAACCATCGAGAACATGCTTCGTAATGCAAGAATTATCAAGGAAGATGAAGTAAACACGGACGTGGTAAGCGTTGGTACAACGGTGCGATTAAAGGATATTGAGTTTGCTGAAACAGTGGAATACACTATTGTAGGTTCTACTGAAGCAGATCCTATGGCAAACTTAATTTCTAACGAATCACCCTTGGGCTCTGCAATTCTTGGTAGAAAAAAGAATGAGATCGTTGATGTTAATACGCCGTCGGGTGTTATGAAATATAAAGTCTTATCTATTAGAAAAAAATAGTTAAGCATGCAATTGTGTTTTAAAAAATTGATATGGGGATGATTTATTATGGAGGAAGAAAGAGTAGATTTAGATGATCTACTTCTTTTACGTCGTCAAAAGCTTGAGAAGCTAGAGGAGCTAGGTTTTGATCCGTTTGGAGATAGTTTTGCATCGACGACAACAGCTAAAGAGTTGCTGGAGGAATACGAACAGTATGATAGGGAAGAGCTGCAGGAAAAGAATGTGGCGGTTCGGATTGCCGGCAGAATAATGACGAAACGGATACAAGGTAAGGCTGGCTTTGCTCATATTCAAAATGGCAGCGACAAAATTCAACTTTACATCCGGATGGATCAGGTGAGTGACAATGAATTTGCGGCTTTTGACCTGCTCGATTTAGGCGATATTATTGGAGTGGTGGGCACAGTATTTAAAACTAATAAGGGCGAGTTAAGCGTTCGTGTTAAGGAACTGCACGTACTGACGAAGTCATTACATCCTCTGCCAGATAAATATCATGGGTTGAAGGATGTTGAGTTGCGTTATCGTGAACGCTACGTAGACTTAATTGTAAACCCAGAAGTTAAAGAGACCTTTATCCTTCGTAGTAAAATAATCAGTGCTTTTCGTGAATATTTAGATGGAAAAGGCTATCTTGAGGTTGAGACACCAACTCTACATAGTATTGCTGGTGGAGCGACGGCGCGTCCCTTTGTTACACATCATAATACATTAGATATGGAGCTGTATTTGCGAATTGCTTTGGAATTGCATTTGAAGCGACTGATTGTTGGCGGGATTGACAAGGTTTATGAGATTGGGCGAGTTTTCCGTAACGAGGGAGTTTCAACCAAACACAATCCAGAATTCACTATGTTAGAATTATACGAGGCCTATGGTGACATGGAAACGATGATGGATATCACAGAGGGTTCACTTTCATATGTAGCGCAGAAGGTTTTAGGTACTACTAAGATTGACTATCAAGGCATTGAAATCGATCTCACTCCTAAGTGGGAAAGAATTTCGATGATTGATGCAATTAAAAAATATACAGGCGTTGATCTGTTAAATGTTAAAACCGATGAGGAAGCATATAAATTGGCAAAAGAGCATGGGCTTAAAATTATGCCGCATATGAGCTTCGGTCATATCGTAAATGAATTTTTTGAGGAGTTTGTAGAAGAGAAGCTGATACAACCAACATTTATCTATGGACATCCGATAGAGATTTCACCACTTGCTAAAAAGAATAAAGAAGACCCAAGATTTACAGAACGCTTTGAGTTTTTTATTGTTGGTCGTGAGCATGGAAATGCTTTTTCCGAGCTGAATAATCCGATTGAACAGCGACAACGTTTTGAAGCGCAATTAGCGGAGAAAGACTTGGGTCATGAAGAAGCGCACGCAATGGATGAGGACTTTATTCATGCCTTAGAGATAGGCATGCCACCGACTGGTGGATTGGGTATTGGGATAGACCGTGTCGTGATGTTATTAACTAACCAAGCTTCTATTAGAGACGTACTACTTTTCCCACTGATGAGAGATCGTTAAGGGAATAATAAACTGCAAATTATAAAAGAATTTTAATTTTGCGCTTTACAAACCAAACAGTGTTGTGCTATTATATAAAAGTTGTTTAAATTGTTCTTTGAAAACTAAACAGTGTAATAAAAAGCCAAGCGAGCCCTGTCGAA
>CAYZPB010000005.1:0-30693 GCA_964480445.1 uncultured Caryophanales bacterium | reverse complement strand
TAGCAACAAGGATTGCAATGAGCGATATCAATGAAAATATAACAGAAAAGGAACTAAATGACTATATAAAAAAGACTAAGAATTATGCAATTCAACAGAAAATAGATAAGAAAAGATTAGAACAATTAAAGGCCGAACGTAATAATGAAATAAAGAGGTCAATTAAAATTGGTCAGGAGATTATTGAATTGCGAAACAAGAAGAGAAATATTTAACGGCAAACGCGAATAAGGGGGTTTTATGGTGACAAAGACAAACGGGAAAAATCAAGAGCCGGAGTTAACATTAGAACAGGTAAAAGAAGAAATCATAGAGAAAAGCAAAAGCAGTGGCACCATTTCCTATAAGGAAATTATTGACAGATTATCGCCCTTTGAACAAGAAACGCAACAGATGGATGAATTTTTTGATAGTTTATTAGAGCAGGGAATAGATGTTGTTGCTGATACTGACGAAGAGCGTGAAGCTTTATATGGTCGAGAAGGCGATGAGAGTGCACCTGAAAAAGAGGCGCCTCCAAGGAGCACCCCTGGTGTAAAAATTAATGATCCGGTAAGGATTTATTTAAAAGAAATTGGGCGTGTGCCATTACTTAAAGCACATGAGGAAGTAGAGCTTGCAAAAAGGATTGAAGCTGGTGATGAAAGCGCTAAACGTGAATTAGCAGAAGCTAATCTGCGCTTAGTTGTTAGTATTGCTAAACGTTATGTTGGCCGTGGGATGCTCTTTTTGGATTTAATCCAAGAAGGAAATCTGGGATTAATGAAAGCTGTTGAAAAGTTTGATTATCATAAAGGTTATAAATTCAGTACTTATGCTACATGGTGGATACGTCAAGCGATTACAAGAGCGATTGCCGATCAAGCAAGGACTATCCGAATACCAGTTCATATGGTTGAGACAATTAATAAACTGATTCGTGTGTCCCGTCAATTATTACAAGACTTAGGTAGGGAGCCGACCCCAGAAGAGATTGCAGTAGAGATGGACATGACGCCGGAAAGGGTTCGTGAAATACAAAAGATTGCACAAGAACCAGTCTCTTTAGAAACACCTATTGGTGAAGAAGACGATTCGCACCTTGGTGACTTTATTGAAGATCACGATGCACCAGCGCCGGCTGATATGGCGGCTTATGAATTATTGAAGGAAGAACTAGAGGATGTTTTAGAAACATTGACAGAGCGTGAGGAGCACGTGTTGAGATTACGCTTTGGTTTAGATGATGGTCGAACGAGAACACTTGAAGAGGTTGGCAAAGTTTTTGGTGTCACTCGTGAACGAATTAGACAGATTGAAGCGAAAGCTTTACGCAAACTACGTCATCCAAGCCGTAGTAAAAGATTAAAAGATTTCTTAGATTAGACCTGCAGCAATGCAGGTTATTTTTTTCACTAGGGTGTGAAGGCAATGACGCGGATAAAGTTATCTAGTCGATTGCAAGGCCTGGCTAATTTTGTTCCTATAGGTAGTCGTGTTGCCGATATTGGATCAGACCATGGTTTATTAGTCAGCTACCTTGTTTTAGAAGGGATTTCACCACTTGCGGTTGCAGGTGAAGTTAAAATAGGCCCCTATAATTCAACAAAAAGACAGGTTGAACAATTTAAGTTAAACGAACTAATTGACGTGCGCTTAGGTTATGGTATTTCAGTAATTGATGAGACGATTGATGTTGTAATAATTGCTGGGATGGGAGGAGAGCTGATAACGGAAATCCTAGAAAATGGTAAAGAAGAACTACAGGCAGTTCAACGGTTAGTTCTTCAGCCAAACGTGGGTGAGTATTTTGTACGTAAGTGGTTAGATGCTAATGGCTGGAAAATAATTGATGAGGAAATCATAAAGGAAAAAAACTTTTATTACGAGTTAATTATTGCAGAAAAAAAAGAACGAAGTGAACAGGCGCTTTGCAATCTAAAATATCGCGTTGGTCCAATAAACTTATTAAAAAAAGATAAGCTACTGGTAGAGAAGTGGAAATTAGAATTAAAAAAGCAAGAAATGGTAATCATGAAGATGAAAAATGCAGAATTTAATATTAAAAACTTGCAACTTCGTTGGACTGCAGCTAAAGAGTATAATTTTATTAAGCATATTATAAGAATAATTGAAAGCTAGCAGAAGCAAATTAATGCATTTGAGATAGAGTATAATTATAGATTATTTTATAATTTCTCAGCATTATTTAGTCTTCCATTTTGCTTGATACCCTTCATATTCACAATCAATCAAATCTCTCTCATATAGGTTAACAAGAAAACCTTTGATGACAACTAGAGTAATCCAGTATTGATTAAGTCGATCAAGCAAATTTAACTGTTTTGAGAAAACTTGTGCTAAATCTTCTGTGCGCATTGGTGTAACTAAAAGTTCTAATATTATTTCATCAATTTCTTTAAGACGTTCTAGTTCAAATGCTATATGCTCTAGACTTTCATCACGATTTATCGGTTTGCCATGAGCAGGAATTAATAAATCATAATCTATAGTAGTAATAGTATTCAAGGATTCACGTACTTGCCCGATATCTATCATATAGGGTAAAGGAAAGATGTCCCACATATTTTTTTGCCATAGTGCATCACCAATATAAAAAATCTTGTTTGGAAGTAAAAATCCGACATGGCCAATAGAGTGCCCTGGTAAAGGAATTGTGGTAATGTTGTCATTAACAAGATCATCAGTATAAAAATCAACCTTGCAAGCGTTACCTACAAAAAACCGCGTCACCATTGTTGGTGGTAAAGCAGCCCAACTAAACATTCCTCTAACATTTATTGAAGGATCTTCAATAAAGATTGCCTCTTTTTTTGGGGCATAAACCTTTGCTCCGAGTTCGCGCAAATAATTAGCTTGTCGAAAATGATCAGCATGCCCATGGGAGATATAAACCTTATCGATTTTTTTATCCACAAGATGCTTAATATCTAGATTAGGGTCGAAGGCAACATTTTTCCAGATTAGCGTATTATTTTCACCAGGAAATAATATTGTATTTTCAGCAATTAATTTCGGTTCCATTACAACACTCCTTCTAAAGAGTATTCTAGCAGATTAAAATAGATAAGGACATGGATATATTATACAATTATAAGATGAATTGAAAGCTAGAAATATTGCAATTTAGGCGAAGAAATGGTATCATTATATGAATGTTCCAAATTAAATATAGTAAGTAAGCTGGGTAATCGCTGGTGGAATCCGAAAGGAACCACGAGAGGAAAGTCCGAGCACCAGAGAGCAGGATGCTGGATAACGTCCAGTCAAAGTGATTTGAAGGATAGTGCCACAGAAATAGACAGCCGATGTGCTGTAAGGCGCAGGCAATGGTGAAACCGTGGTGTAAGAGACCACGAACGAGTATGGTGACTTACTCGTTGGTAAACCCCATCTGGTGCAAGACCTTATAGGAATGCGTTAGGAGTTGCTCGCTCTGCATTCGGGTTGGTCGCTTGAGCTAGCTAGTAATAGCTGGCCTAGATAGATGATTACTGCTTCAAGGTGGGAGCAAATATGCGCTAAACCACAGAAGAACAGAACTCGGCTTATAGGCTTACTTCCTTTATTTATATTACATAACCCTAGTTTATAGGGCTTTAATTTTTTGAAGGAGACAATACTAAATGGAGTTATTACAATATATCTTCCTAGGACTTGTACAAGGAATAACTGAGTGGCTTCCCATTAGTAGTAGTGGACACCTTATTCTGTTTCAAGAGTTTTTTGGCATCAGTATGCCTGGATTAGTTTTTGAAATATTTCTAAATTTCGCAACCTTTGTAGCGCTCGTAATTGTTTTTTGGAAGGATTTATGGGAGCTAATCAAAGGTTTTTTTCTTTTTATATTTTCAAAAAATGCGCGCACGGATGAAAATAGCACACATTTTTATTTTGCTGTATATATAGTGTTAGGGAGTATTCCTGTTGCAATCATTGGCTTATTATTCGGCGATTATATAGAAACAGCCTTAAAATCAGTAACAACTGTAGCTATTGCTCTTATCGTGACAGGGATTGCGTTATACGCTGTATCTAGACTTGATGGAATTCGGAATCGCTTAAACTTAGGTGATGCAGTTTGGGTCGGTTTATTACAGACGGTTGCTTTAATTCCTGGCATTAGTCGATCTGGAGCAACAATATTTGGTGCGTTATCGAGGAATTTAGAAAGAAATTTAGCAATTCGTTATGCCTTCTTTTTAGCCATTCCTGTCAGCTTGGGGACAATGCTATTGAAAACGGGTGAGTTGATTGCACTCATAACTAGTGAAAATATTTTAAATTATAGTTTGGCTTTTATAGTGTCCTTAGTATCAGCAGTGATTACATTGAAGTGGTTTATTGGTATAATTAATCGTGGTAAATTAAGATATTTTACATATTATTGTGTAATTCTTGGAGCTTCAGTATTACTTTATCAGCTATTTATTTAATAAGTTCGGGGATGTGAATTATGGAAGTTTTTTTTAATTATCCACTTATAGCAGCATTATTGGCAGCAATTTTTACGCAGTTATTAAAGTTTCCAATCAATTATTTAATGAATCGACGCGTTGAACCATTAATTATTTTCAGTAATGGCGGAATGCCAAGTTCACACTCATCGTTTACGGCGGCTCTCACTACTGCTTTAGGCATTCAATATGGCCTTACTTCACCTTATTTTGCTATTGCCTTTGTATTTACCCTAATTACGATGTGGGATGCAACTGGGGTTAGGTATCAGGCTTCAAAGCATGCTCAATTGCTCAATGTTATGATTGAAGATTTTCAACTTCTAATTGAGAAGATTAAATATCGTGCTAGCTCGCCAGAAGAATTTTTAGATTCACCATTAAAGGAAATCTTAGGACATAAACCATTTGAGGTATTTATAGGCATGTTGATTGGTATCGGAGTTGCTTTTCTAGCCACACTTTTCTATTAAATAATGGTACTATTTCTCCTTGTGCCAGATCATTGCTAAAGTACCTTCGCCGGCATGCACTGCAATTGTTGAGCTAATTTCACCAATAAATATATTTATGTTTGGAACTACTTTAAGTATTTCCTCTTTTAATTCTAACGCCTTATTATAGATGTTTCCGTGCATAATCTGAAGTTGATTAATTGTATTATTATTATGTGAATTTTGGAAAAGCTCAACCATTCTACGACTTGCTCTTGCTTCTGATCTTACCTTTTCAAAAACCACAAATTTACCATCAGTATTTATTTGAATTATCGGTTTTATTCTCAAAACTGTGCCTAACAAGTATTGTGTGCCTGACATTCTACCGCCTTTATAAAATTGTTCAAGACTACCTAAGAGGATATAATTTTCAGAATTTTGGGTTTCTTCTTGTAGCTTGTTGAAAATCTTTTCAAAGCCTATTTTTTCTTTCGCCATTTCCATACCCTTATTGATTAGGGTGGTGATTGCGTAGGACATACTTTTAGAGTCAACTATACCAACCTCAAAATCTGCAATATCAGCTGCCGTATGACAGCTTGCTATTGTGCCACTTAGCTCGCTTGAGATATGAACGGCAATAGCCCTTTCATATTTATGTTTTAGTTCCTCAAAAAGCTCAACAAATTTCCCAACTGAAGGTTGTGATGTAGTTGGAACTTCCTTTTCATTATTAATTTTGTCATATAATTGGTCTGTATTTAAATCCACACCATCTTCATAAGATCTTTCGCCGAAATTTATTTGCAAAGGGAGCACATAAACATCAGGATTATTCTTTAATTCCTCAGTAATATACGCTGTGCTATCAGTAATCCAAGCAATCTCTTTTTTATCCATCATAATCACCTTTTTCATTAATCTTTATGTGGCTTTTTAAGTATACACTAAATTTCATAAATTAAAAGTGTTATAGCGTTATTTTAGGTGGGGGAAGGCTACTTTCAGTAAACACTTTGTGATTGCAATCAACTTAGTACTTTAATATGATATAATTACAAATAAAGGGAGGATTCTAAATGAAAAAACTTTTTAAATGTAACGTTTGTGGATATGTACATGAAGGATTAGATGCTCCGGAAAGATGTCCAAAATGCGGTGCAACGAAGGATAAATTTACATTGCTAAGCGATGAGGATGCGAAAAAGATCTATATCTCTGATCGGACTAACGACATTCATATGGAGCTAGTTTTACTTGCTGCTACGATTGCTGATTTATGCGCTGAGGGAATCGAACTAGACCTAGACCCTGCTTGCGTTGATGATTTTGTAAAGGCGCGCGATGAAGCTTGGACAATTAAGCAAAGAGCAAAAGCTGAGCTAGAAACACATATGCAAAAGGGAAAATGGTAATTCTAAAGAACTAATGTTAGACAATAAGAAAGCTGCGGCTTTTCTTGAATAATAATGAGCAAATAAGTTAGGCTAGGTGATTTTATGTCGGGAGAAATAGTGGTTGGTATTGTTGGTATGCCAGGATCAGGAAAATCTGTACTTGCGGAAATGTTTACTAATGCTGGCTGGACGAAATGTTACTTCGGTAGCATCACTTTAAAAGAACTAGACAGGCGACAATTAACTTACAACGAAACAAATGAGAAGAAGGTGCGCGAGGGACTTCGGGCTGAGCTAGGTGAGGATGCCTATGCACAATGTTTGCTACCTGAAATCTTAGAGTATTCGACAAAAGGACCGGTTATTATTGACGGTCTATATTCTTGGGCAGAATATCTTTATTTAAAAGATAAATTGCAGAGCCGTTTTAAGGTACTAGCTGTTGTGACAAATAGTCAGAATCGTTATCGGAGATTAGTTGATCGTAAAGAGCGTCCTTTGACTCGGGATCAGGCAATTAGCCGCGACCATGCTGAGATTGAGATGCTGAGCAAGGGTGGTCCTATTGCAATAGCTGATTATTATATTATAAATAATGGGACGATTGAGGAATATAATGATAATTTTAAAAGCTTGTTAGCTGATGAGAATTGGTTAACTAATGATTAAATAAATTTTATTTGTTAGGCTCTTTTTCCATAAAAGAGCCTAACCAAACTTCCATGCTACGATTCATCTCTTGCATAAAATCCTGTCTCCATTTACCGTCATAGGTATGCGAGACCTCTTGCTTGAAATTTTTTCCTGCGCGAGCAAAATAGTGTTTTTCCAACTCTGCTGCTGAAAAGCGCTTATATTTATTTTCATGACAGATAAATTCCTGGGTAAATCTTGCTGGTTTTGTCCGGCTTTTTTGTTGTTTGGTTGGATAACCATAGACCAGCATGCAAGCCGGGACTACAAAATCTGGCAAGTCAAAAATTTCTCTAATTTGCTCAGCATTTTCAATAATATCACCAATATAGCAGGAGCCAATTCCTAGTGACTCTGCAGCGACTACTGTGTTCTGGGCAGCGATGTTAGCGTCCATAGCAGCTAACCATAAATCACCTACTTGCGGAGTTCTGATATCCTCACCATATAATAGCTTGAAGCTATCATACCATCTTTGCCAATCAGCTAAAAAGATAAGTACTAATGGTGCTTTTGCGATAAATGGCTGATTATCACATAAGATGGCAAGCTGATCCTTTAATTGCTGTTCAGTCACATCAATTATCGTGTAAAGAGTCATATTTCCAGCAGTTGGAGCTTGTAGTGCAGAATTAATTATTATATTTTTATCAGCCTCTAGAATCGGTAAATCTTCATATAGTCTAACTGATTTTCGATTATTTAATGATTGAATAATTTTATTGGGCATTTTCATTATTCCTTTCATAACATTTTTATAACCAGACAAAGGATTATTTTTGTTTCAAATATTCAGCAACTAAATCGACGTCCTTATCACCTCGACCAGAAAGGTTCACAATAATTAATTGATCCTTAGAAAGCGTTGGAGCAAGCTTCATCACGTGTGCGAGTGCATGTGAACTTTCAATCGCGGGTATTATTCCTTCTTTTTTTGATAGATAAAGAAATGCATCGACTGCTTCATCATCAGTAGCAACGACATACTCGGCACGATTAATATCTTGCAAGTAAGCGTGCTGTGGTCCAACCCCTGGATAGTCTAGGCCAGCAGAGATTGAATAGACTGGCATTGGGTTTTCCTCCTCATCAAGAAGGGCCATGGTATTCATTCCATGTATTATACCTTCCCTACCTAGTGTTAATTTCGCCGCATTCATATCTGTATCAATTCCCTTACCACCAGCTTCAACACCAATAAGCTTAACTTCTTCGTATGGTAGGAAGGCATTGAATAAGCCCATTGCATTACTGCCACCACCGACACAGGCTACGCAGTAATCAGGTAGGCGTCCCTCCTTGTTTTTAATTTGTTCAATTGCTTCCTCACCAATTATTTTCTGAAATTCCTTTACAATAGTTGGGTAGGGGTGAGGACCAACAACAGAACCAAGCAGATAAAAAGTATCTGCAACGTTTTCAACCCAAGCATTAATAGCAGCATCAACTGCTTCAGCCAGTGTTTTCATTCCTACGTTAACAGGATGGACTCGCGCACCTAGCATTTCCATGCGGAAAACATTAAGCTCCTGTCTTCTCATATCTTCAGCGCCTTGATAAACATCACATTCTATGCCAAACATCGCAGCGGCAGTAGCTGCTGCAACACCGTGTTGGCCGGCACCTGTCTCAGCGATTATTTTCTTTTTACCCATTCTTTTAGCTAAAAGTATCTGACCGATTGTATTATTTATTTTGTGTGATCCAGTATGGTTTAGGTCTTCACGCTTAAGATAAATCTTGGCACCGCCTAAATCTTTAGTAATATTTTCTGCATAATAAAGAGGACTCGGACGACCAGCATATTCATTTAGATAGTATAAGTACTCTTCCTTAAAAGCGGGGTCTTTCAAAGCCTTTTCCAACTCTGCTTCTAATTCTTTTAATGCTGCAATTACTGGCGGTGGAACAAATTGACCGCCAAACCTACCAAATTCAAGCTCTTTTATATTTTTTGACATTCTAAACATCTCCTTATTTTATAATTATATATTTTAGTGTTTCTAATATTAGTAAATAAATTTCAAGGCGGATAATAAAATATCATTCTAAACACTCCTACAAAATAATATAAACTGCCCCAATCAATAGATTAGGGCAGTTTAGTCCACGGTACCACCTAACTTAAAACACTGGCATAAAAAAACTTCATCCCAAGGACGAAGTTACTTCGTTATACCACCTAAGTGTTTTATCTCTTTCAAATACAAATCAATCTGATCTATATTCTATCCCTGTAACGTGGGAGTACGGTCGCAGCTACTATTATTTCACCTAACTTCTCATGGATCCATTCAGAATCAATCTTCTTATCGATTTTTCACCTAGACATCGACTCTCTAAAAGTTAATTTAATTCCTACTACTTCCAATCATTGAATACATATTCTATTGTGAAACATATTATTTTAAATTGTAAGGATTGTCAAGTGTTTTTTTATGGTTTTTAATGTATAATTAAGCTATACCAAAATATATAATAAGGAGTGAGTTGAAATGACAAATTGGGATGAGCGGATTTTATTGTTAGAGAAACAAATTGATAAATGGAATGATGAATTCGATGCATTAAAAGAAATTTATGATTCAGCGGATGAGAAAACGAAAGCAAAGTACCTAATCGACATTATTTCTCTTGAGTTAAAGTTAGAAGAAAGCTTAATTTTGCTTGAAATTTTCTATTCTGAGCATGAGGATAAGTGGCGGAAAGAATTGAAAGATAAGTATAACGAGGTTATTAATATTATGAAGCAACGTGTAGAAGAGGGTAAGGAGAAGTTTGAGGATTTTGATGAGGTTAAGGACGAGGTATGGCAAGACCTTAAGGCTGGAATAGAAAAATCAACCAAGAGCTTAAGCGAGGCGATAGATAAAGCGAAGTCAAGATTTAAAGATTAGATAAAGGGGATTACTTGCAATGGTTAAAACTTATGGACTTGTATTAGAAGGTGGTGGCGGAAAGGGCGGCTATCAGATTGGGGTATGGCAAGCGCTTCGCGAATTGGAGATTGAAATTGGCGCTGTGGCAGGTACCTCTGTTGGTGCTTTAAATGCTGCCTTTATCGTTCAAGATAAATTTGATGCGGCCTATGAACTCTGGTCTAATATGAGTCCTGATCTTGTTTTTACTGGAGACAATGAAATTTATAATGAACTGGTTTCTTTTAATATAAAATTTAAAAACTGGGCTCGTTATATTGAATACATTAGAAATACATTGAGTAATAAGGGGCTAGATGTCGAGCCATTACATAATTTAATTACAGAGCATGTTGATGAGAATTTAATTAGGGAGTCGTCAATCGACTTTGGTCTGGTGACCATATCTTTAACAGATTGGAAACCAATAAAAGTTTATGTTGATGACATACCAGAAGGTGAGATTGCTGATTATCTGTTAGGATCGTCTTCTTTACCAGTGTTTAAATTGGATAATGGTGATGATAAGAAATTTCTAGATGGTGGTTTTTATGATAATTTACCAATTGATATGGTTTATCAGTTAGGTTATAAAGATATTATCAGTATTGAGTTAAAATCGCTTGGGATGAAAAAGGCATTTAGGATGAAGGATGCAAATATTATTTCTATAGTTCCTTCAGATGATCTTGGTTCGCCATTAGATTTTAGTGAGCAACGTTCACGAAATAATTTGAAACTGGGTTATTTAGATGCACTTAAGACTTTTGAAAAGTACGAGGGAACACACTACTATATAGAAGATATCCCAGATGATAGGTATTTTATTGATATTTTATTAGATTTAGACGAAGAACATATTTTGGAAATGGCTCAGGAAATTAATATAAGTGGAGGTTCAACGCGGCGAGTTCTATTTGAGAGATTGATCCCTGCCTTTACACGCCAAGCCAATCTTGATAAGGAAGCAAGTTATAGAGAAATTGTTTTGAAGTTTATTGAAATATTTGCAATGGCAGCTGGAGTTGAGAGGCTTAGAGCTTATACTTATAAAGAGCTTACCCAGGAAATTTTAAAAGGACTTGATACTATTGATTTTGATTCTTTTGATTTCGACAGGGTTCCAGGATTTTTACGGAAATCACTTATAATTAGGCCATTATTTAAAAAAGAGTTAGTTTTAAACTGGGCTAGAATAATTCTCGATCGAGACTAGCTAACGAATAAAAAAAAGGCTATCTAGTTTCCTAGATAGCCTTTATATATTCCCTGTAATTCTATTAATAAGTTTCTGCAAATAGTTCAAAGTGTGCTTGTGAGTGTATGCATGCTGGGCATTCTTCTACTGCCTCTTCGCCTTCATGGATGTAGCCACAGTTACCGCATTTCCATAAAACTTTTTCGGATTTTTTAAACACTTCACCATTTTTAATGTTATCAGCAAGTTTGTTAAATCTTGTCTCATGCCGAACTTCAGCATCAGCTATATAGCGGAAGGCTTTTGCAATTTCCGGAAAACCTTCTTCGTCAGCTACTTTTGCAAACTCTGGATAGAGTACGTCCCACTCTTCTTTTTCGCCGGCAGCTGCTGCTAAAAGATTATCATAAGTGTCACCTTGGGCAACCGGATATGTTGCTGTCATCTCGATCATTGCTGGTAAATCGCCTTCAAATCCCGCAAGCAAAAATTTATAAAATCTTTTAGCATGCTCCTTTTCGTTGTCAGCAGTTTCAATAAAGATATTACGAATTTGCTTGTAACCTTCTTTATCAGCTACTGAAGCATAATAAGTATAGCGATTACGTGCCTGTGATTCACCAGCAAAAGATTTCAATAAATTCTCTGCAGTTTTAGTTCCTTTCAAGTTCATTTGCAATCTCCCCTTTGTAATTTATAATAACGATTTAGTATATTATATCATATTTAGATAATTAACTTCATCGCTTGATTATAAATTAACTAATTTAAAAGGCATAATTTCCGCTTTTATCGATAGTGATGCGACCATCAAGATAAAAAGTATTAGGATAGCCGAGATCGACAATTTTATCAACGACTCCGCCCGCCCTAGCACCGCTTGCACAGTGAATCAGGATTGTAGTCGTTTTATCTGCTGGCAGTTGTTCAGCTATCGCAGCTGGGTTTGCATGAATTTCCACATCTGGTATGTTGATTGATCCCTTGATTGCGCCATTAGCGCGCTCAGCTGCACTGCGCACGTCAAGTATTAGCGTATTTGAGTCAGTCATTTTTTCTGCAAACTGAGTTGGCTGTAAACCTCGATTAACTTTGCCAGCTGAAACGTCAAAATCAGTTCTTATACCTTCCGTTCCAAAAGTGGGTAGTTTAGAATTTTCCCAAGCAGGAAGTCCCCCTGCAAAAACACGAACGTTAGTATATCCATCTTTCATCAAATCTTCAGCTAAACTATGGCTTTTTATGCAATCAAACCCTCCACAATAGGTAATAATTAAAGCATCTTTTTCGATTGGCAGATAGCCAGTATACTTCACCAGATACTGTGTGTTATCGAGATGCATAGAGTTTGGAATATGTGACTTAAAATATGAAGAATATGGTCTAGCATCTAGTAGATAAAATGGCGGAAGGTCGTTTCTTGACATGTAGGTTTCCATGATTAAATCTTTGATATATTCTTCTGTCACAACAAGATAGTTACCTTTGCCTTGCCAATAAGGTGTACCCTCCTGATACACCTTAACGTTAGTGTATCCTAGCTCAATAGCCTTTATTGCGGAAGCAGCACTAAGCTCACAACTTAGGCCACCACAATAAAATATTAAGAGTTGATCCTTGTCATCAGGTAACATCTGTGTATGTTGAGCAAACTCAGCATCAGGAATATTGATTGCTCCATTAATGTGCCCCTTAATATAGACATTATGTGGGCGTGAATCAACTAGAACAAAACCCCATTCCGGCATTGGTTGCTCATAGTTAATACGACCAGAGCTTGTTTGACTAACACCTTTAAATTGTTCATTTAAAAAATGGGTATCCACATATTCCAAGTTGGGATGATATTCGACAATGTTCTCCGGTGGAGCTGGTTCTTCCTCAATAATATAGAGAGACAGGTCAGGCGATGCATCAAAGTCTGGCGAGACTTCGACATAATTATCATTTCCGCAACCGGTTAGGATTATTGTAACGACGATAAAAAAAGTCAAGATTAGACGATTAATTTTCAATATTTTCACCCCTTAACTCGTTCAAATAATTAAGTTCGTTGCTTGTTGCACTGATTACTAGGCATATTAGACTCTGATAAAATTGACAGTCCGTGGAATTAGCTAAAGCATGTTTAAGTTCTGGCAACCAATCAAAGTGATCAGTAATAAATTGCGCAGCCTCCTCATGCATTTCTCTTTCAATTAAGAAAGTTAGAAATTCTAGAAGTAAAATCAAGTGATCTGGCATACTGAGAAACTCAGCTGGTAATTCAAAATTATAGTGATTAAAAAGATATTTAATATGTTCTGCAGAATCGCCGAGCAGATAGCCCTTTAGATTGTACATATCGCTCTTTTCGTCAGTTGTCCATGGTTTAAAGTACGACTCAACTGGTAGAGTGGCTGAATTTAAATTCCCAGACATACAATTAAAATAAGCTTTGTTTAATTCACCTTCATCTATAAAGCAATTAACAAAAACTTCTTGCTTAGGATACTGATAGTTCACTTCTGCAAAAAGTTGCTGCATTGTTTCATCAAACTCACCGCTTGCCAGTAGATTAAAGTGATAAGAATCTGGTTCTTTAATAAATTCAGCTAAGAGTAAATATATCCTTTTTTTTACCTCTATATTTTCCAGGAAATCATCTCGCATTGAAGGCACTCCCTTGTTGTTAATCAGACATCAGTCTTTTTATTTTTTTTAAATCGTTTATTAAATCGACCTCTAAGTTTTTCGTGTGTTATTTTGTCATCTGCTGTTTCAGTATTATCCATATCTAAGTGGAAAAGGCGTTCTCCAATTAGGTAGATTAAAATTGCACCACCGATTGCGCCAACTAAGAGTGCCCACTCCGAAGGTGAGGCGCCAACTTTATGATAACCAGTTAAGGCAATATATGGATCAACGCTTCCTGTTTTTGATCCAAAAATATATTCGTGTGGAACGATCTGTCCAGCAAGTACAATATTGATCCGAGCGAATAGGTTTCCAACAATTGTTAAAGCACCGGCAATTGAGACCCATTTGGGGTCAAATTTTTTCCAGAGCAGTAAGAAAAGCGGAATCAAGAGCATTACAAAGACCTCAAAGATCCAGAAACTAGGGCTAATCGGACCCTTAAGTAAGGCCATAATCGCTTCGTATTGTCCATATGCTTGACCGTAAAAGTTGGTGTAAATATTCCAACCAGCGAAGAAAATGACAATAACGATAAAGAGCGCCATTAATTTACCTAAGCCAGTGACTATATGCTCATTTTGGAAGACAAATTTATCTTTTGAGTAATCCAATTTATTTATTATATAGAACATTACTACAAGTACTCCTAGTCCGAGTAGTATTGCCAGAAATATCAAATAAATTGGTATAAAAGGGCCATGCCAAAAAGGCCTAGCGACTACGTTTCCAAAAACGGCACCGAGATTACTATGTGCTGCAACGTCAACGATAACTACGACTAAACCTAGGGCAGCAGCATATTTATATGTTTGCTTAACTACTATTAAATAGAACTCAACTATTAATATGAGTAATAGTAAACCGTAGATTAGCCCCATCCAAAAGATCGCTGACGAAACATTGGGCGAAACGAATAGATAAACCATATTAAGTGGTCTTCCCAGCTCAAAGGCTAGTACGAAAAAACCCATAATTAACAGAGCTATACCAGCAAGTAAAGAACGTTTGCCAATTACTTCATAACGGTTAAAATTAAAGACGCTTCCCAAAGATGCGACCAAGGCCAATCCAGCACTAGCACCTACGAAGTAAATATAAAAGGCAATAAGCGCTCCCCAGGGAACTTCATTGCTCGTTCCCATAGCCTCTTCGCCGTTAATAAAAATGTTCAAACCACCTGCTAAACCAATCAAGAAGAGGGCGGAAGCAAAGATTAGCCAATTTCTACGATTAAATAAAATATTTCTAAGCTTACTTTGATTTGTGTTAGACAATTTACTCACCTCTTCTATTCCTTCGCATAAAAGATACGTGGTTTAGTACCTTTTTCTGGGAATATTTGATATGTTTCGTGTTTAGCAAGCAGCCTATTTAATTTACTATTCGGATTATCAAGGTCACCAAAAATTCTGACCTCATTCATACAAGTAGCAGCGCAAGCAGGTTGGATACCTTTAGATAAATCATCAAGACACCAGGTGCATTTGATTGGCACGCGGTTTTCATCCAATTTTCGAACGTCGTAAGGACAGGCTGTCATGCAGTATTTACAGCCAATACATTTTTTATAATCAATTGCTACAATGCCGTCCTCACGTTTATAGGATGCCTGAGTCGGACAAACGCTGATACAGGGTGCATTATCACAGTGCATACATTGCATCGGAAGAATCTCAACGCCGACATGGGGATAGGTTCCGCGAACATGCTGCTCCAAACGATTGTAAACAATATCGGAAGGAAGTCCATTTTTGGCTTGGCAAGCAATTACACAAGCATTACAGCCTGTACACTTGTAAGGAAAAATCAACAATCCATAACGAGCCATATTACTTTACCTCCTTCTCAATCGATACAATAATTTCCTGAGCCATCGTTGATCCGGAATAATCCTCAACTTGCACCGGAGCAAAATCATTAAAATTAATTCCGACACCGTAAGCGATCTTATTCTTTGGTGAAAAACCACCGTAGGTAGATGGAACCCAGACGCAATCAGGATGAATTAATTCAGTAACGAGTACCTGCGTTTTTTTGCTGGCAAGAGGTGATTTTACAGTAACTGTGTCGCCGGTCTTAATATTTAAGGTTTTAGCTTTTGCCGCATTTATCCACATGAGTGTGCCATAGTTACGTTTAGTTATGGCCATTAAGTATTCGTTATTGTTAGTCATTGCGTGTGAATGCCAAGGTTGTTTTCCATGAATTAAACGAAATTCGTTGTTCTTGCTAGGGTCAGGCATTACTAATGGCGGAATCCAAGTCGGCACACCGATTCTGCCGTTCAGTTTGAAAATTTCAGCGGAAAACTGGATTTTACCAGTATCCGTAGTTAAATTCGGTCTGCCGTTCCTTGTTGGAAAGCCTGGCTCAACAGTTGCTGGTAATTGTATTGTACCAGCAGCTTTTAGTCGGTTAAAGCTTATTCCTAGTGGTGCAATATTGGCTTCTATTTCTTCTTTAATTGTAAATGGGTAGAGGTTAGGATAACCCATTACCGTAGAGATACCGTCAAGTATTTCAATTATGTTTTTCGTGTTGTACAGTGGGGTTACCACTGGTTGGCGCAAAGCAACTTGTGGATGAGCGTGTGACAAATGTCCGGTCACTGCCATTGGCGGTTCGAAACGCTCTAGATAATAGTGTTCCGGCAAAATGTAATCGGCCGCATGATAAGATGTTTCATTCCAATCAATATTAATAGAAACCACAAGATCCGCTTCTCTTAATTTAATCTGTTCTTTTGGATCAGGATTGGTTCGTAGTGGGTTATAGTTGCAGACAAAAGCAGCCTTAACTTTCCCCTTGTCAGCTAACGACGGAATAATCTGTGCAATTCCGCGGCTTGGCTCAACAGTTTTATATTTACCATCAACACCAGCCCCATCAACACGATCGCCTTTTTCTGGACCTTCAATTTCCGGAAGGTTTAAATTGCCAAACTCAACCGAAGCTGCTGGCATTAAACCACCTTTTGCGTAGAAATTTCCTACAAGTGCATTTAAAATAATCGCCATCTGCGCAATCTGTGTGCTGTTTTGATAATGTGCATGTAGGCCATGCCAGCCTGGTTCGATAAATGCAGCTGGTGCATATTTAGCGAAGTCACGTGCAATTTCCCGTATTTTGTCAGCTGGAACATTAGTTATCTCCTCTGCCCATTCTGGGGTGCACTCTTTATTATAGCGCCAAAACTCATCAAATCCGTCAGTATATTTATTGACAAAACCACTGTCGTAGAGATTCTCAGTAATTAATACATAAGCCATTGCTAATCTAAAAGCTAAGTCAGTTCCTGGGCGAATTGGTATCCAGTCATCAGAAATTTTAGCAAATTCAGTAAAACGGGGGTCGATACAAATTATTTTAGCTCCTTGTTCCTTAGCGCGCAGAATTCTATTCATTCCATTAGGAATAATACCGCCTGCGAAATTACGCCCTTGGAAAATCATGTATTTAGAGTGCTCATGATCCCCACTTAAGGTTGTACCAACCATATGTTGCCAGGCATTTGTTTTAGCATTAAAACAAGCAGCGTACTGCGTAACAAAATTTGGAGATCCGATCGTATCAAGAAGACGGTCGACATAATGTTTTCTATTTGTACCATGTTCCATCCATACGACAGAATTGCCAGAGTGTTCCGCAACAATATCTTTTAATTGTGTGCCAATTTCTGTGAAGGCCTGTTCCCAGGAAATAGACTTAAATTTATTATCACCAACGCGTTTCATCGGTCCTGTAATACGGTCAGGAGAGTAGAGGTACTGTGCCATGCCGTGACCACGTGCACAGAGATGCCCCTCAGACTTCAAATGAATTGGATGACCCTTAATTTTCCACAGCCGATCATTTTTAACGAAGGCGATAAGCCCGCAATAACTGGTACAACCGTGACAATAGGTCGGTATTTCCTTAACTTCACTCTGTGCTGCAGCCTTTTTGTACTCATTAAAGCTAAGATAGATTGGTGCTGCACTTAATGCGATGGTTGTAGCGGCGCCTTTAAGAAAGGTTCTGCGGTCTATTCTCTTCATAATATCACTCCTTCTGTTCTAACTAGCTACAGCCAGCAGAGTCTGCCGGTGCTGCATCAATGTCATATTTTAACTCGATAGTTGGTAAATCTGTAATCACTTCAGCTGAAATTGCTTGGATTCCTGTCTGTACAGAATTGTCACTCCAAAGTCGCATTCCGTAAAGTAGGGAATAGGCATCGTAGTTAAGTTGATTCAGAACCCTTGCTGCTTGGGCTGCATCAGTTCCAGTATATCCAGCCAGTACAATTGGCTTATCAGCTGGCATTCTTTCTAAGTTGGTTCGCTGAGCTAGTTCACCATAAGGGATATGTATCGCTCCCTGAATATGACCTTTATTATAATCAGCGCCTGTTCGAATATCGACGACAAAATATTTATCTTCATTGCCAATATCTGCTTCTAAATCAGCAGGGCGAACTACCAACCCTTTTCCCGACTCGATAATTTGCTTAGACTTCACCAGAACAAGATCGTTGATTGTTGCCACTTCTTCGTCAGTAAAATCTGGCAGACTAAATAAAGATTGTGAATCACTTGTTTCTGTTGTTAGTGGGAAATTAAAAGTAGCTGTAGGAAGTTTACTTCCTGCTACATCGGCTGTTGTCCAACCAGCCATTCCGTTTAACATCGCTACTGCATCATAACCAAGCATGTTCAAGAGCGAGACAGTATGACCAGCTGAATGCCCACTGTAACAGACTACGATTAGTGTCTTATCTTTGGGCAGCCCCGTCAGTTGATAAGGATTTGTAGTAAACTCCATTGGAAGGTTGACAGCTGTTTTGATGGCACCTTTCGAGTAGTCAGCTGCTGAGCGAATATCTACCACCAAATACTCTGGTGACTCGTCGATTACAATTTTTTGGTATACTTCCTCTGCTGTAAGTACTCTATTCTCTGATTTTTGTAGAAACTGATCTGATAAAGCTAAAAGCTGGTCGAATTGATCTTTTAAATAGACTACACTCTCAGTAGCTCTGTCCTCGATATAAAAATCTTCCTCCACAGTATCATTGTTGGAACAACCTACACTGAAAACGAGTAGGAGGGTCATGAAAAATAAAAACAGAGACTTTTTGTTGATTTTCATTTGTTTCACCTCTCTCTCTAAAAATAGTTTTATTCTCTCTTGAAATAGTTCTCTTTGTTTCGCCGTTTGTCGCAAATTGGGCAAAAAGCGGCCTCATATTGACTGCGAAACAGCTCCTTACAAGTCTGACAACGATTTAATTTGAAGCTTGTTAGGAGTAACGGGTTAATATTCCTTTCGTCTTTATAGTTAAGGGTATGCACTTCAATCGCTTCTAAACCACAAATAGTGCATTTTTCGCACCCAATGCAGAGTTCACTATCAAAGTACAACACAGACAAATGGTCATTCTCTTGCCAGTATAAGGCGTTAGTCGGACAAACCGCCGCACAGACATTACAGCCATTACAACTAGGCGCTAGTTCAATTAGATAACGGTCAACTAGCAGACCTGTATATTTTTTGGCTTTGGTTGGCTTTAAATGTTCGCTAACGATCTTTCTTTTATAAAGCACGCGTTCTTGTAGGCGTTGATTACTCTCCTCATGTAAGCTAGACTCCTCTTCGTTGACAAATTCGAACTCTTTAAATTTTTTCAAAGAAAAACTTTGCAACAACTCTCTTCTCGTCAACCCACTTACAGGTTCCGCTAGGGATTCGGTAAAAGGCTCGTCTGTCAAACTAATTTCTAGCTCAGAATTTATAGCTAAGAGGTCACCTTGTAAACTTGCAAAATGTGACCTAATTAATTGTAGTGGTGCTGTTAAACAGTCAGAACAAGCACCAACATATAAATTTAGTTTTAAAGAATTTTTGCTTATGGAAAGGAGTAGTGGTAGGTCAACGCTTAAAAGACAGGGCACCGTAACTCCCTTGGTATGCACTTGGTCTTTTTCACAGGAAATAGTTGCAAGCGGGTATTTGATTAGTTGATTATGTATATCGGTGTAGGGGTAACGGCTATTGTCAAGTGCGAGTGTGGGACAGCCAGCAACACAGAATCCACATTCACTACATTTACTAAAATCAATAACCGGTAGATTATCTCTCATTGAAATTGCCTGCATGGGGCACAGGATTTGACAGCTTTGACATACCTGTCGAGGATTCAAGAAGTTCAGGCAGGCATTCTGATAAAAGCAAATATTATCTAGTTTGAAAATCGATAATATATTACGATTCATCATAATCAATCCTTCTGTAATCTTAATTTTTATTATACACTATAATAGAAAAGGTGAATTGCGTTTTAATAGCGTTTCGTATATATATTACAATTCATGATTGATTATAACAGTTGAATATTACATTAGTATTACATTTGTTGGGAGGAAATAAAATGCGTGTATCAGGTATTATTTTAGCTGGCGGCAAAAGCCGAAGAATGGGAACTGACAAACGAGAGCTGCCAATATCTGACGGCCTGACTTTGCTTGATTCAGTGGAACAAAAGCTACTCTCTTGCTGCGACGAAGTAATAGTGGTTAATAACAAGAATTCAATAAAGCGATCGAAATCGATCATAGAGGTCTCTGATATATATCTAAATGCAGGTCCACTGGCTGGAATTCATGCAGGTTTGTCTGCGGCCAAGTATGAGACGGCTTTTGTCGCTGCTTGCGACATGCCATTTATCGATGTGCAGTTAATAAAATATCTACTTGTGCAGAGTGCTGGCTATGATATTACTGTTTTAAAACAAGGCGAAAAAGTAGAGACACTGTTTGCTGTTTATTGTAAAAGCGCTCTGAAGGAGATAGAAAAAGCGCTTGAGTTAGAGCATTATAAGGTATCGGCAATTTTTCGGAAATTACAAGTAAATTATATTGATGTCTTAGATATTAAAGAGAGCTATGATTATGAGCGGATACTCTTAAATATCAACCGGCCAGAGGATTATCAGACTGCGATTTTGCAGTGGAAAGAACAAAAATAATTATAAAATCTTAGTTGCGATGCTTGCTAGTTCTTCTTTCATATAAAATCTGAACTTGCTTAGCAACCTCCGCCAGCAATTGCCCCTGATCGATAGCTTGTTCCGCTGCAACTACCATAGTGACATCTGCAAGTAGTTGGATCTTAAAATCACTGTCAATTGGGTCGTATAATAGCATGTAGGCAAAGAGTAAGGCAAATTGTGTAAGCCTATCAGTTAGCTCAATTTGCTCAAAGTCTAAACCAAAGACTTCGTCGTCGACAATGATAAAGTTTCGAAAATTAAGGTCGTCAGGTGAGAGGAGCAACTCATCCGATAACTGCTCATGGTCAATGCCAAGAGCGATGAGGTCTCTGTTGGTTATGCTAGGTCGTAGTAATTTGTCAAATGATTGAAGCCAATTTATTAACCGTAATAGTAGTTGCTTTGCCTTCATTAGATCTGCTTTTGATTCTGCAGCCTCGAGCGCGAAGAGCAGCGTTTCTCCCTTAAGATAACTTAGATGAATCGTCTTTTTTTCTGGTACCGAGTCTATTAGACGCGCTGTTTTAATCTGTTCGCTCAATCCTCTTTTGCTAAGTATAGTATACAGATAGAGTTCTTTCGCAAACGAATCTTGGTTAGCAAAAACCTTGATGATTTCGTAAGGAAAGATTTTTTTATTTAAATAAATTTGATTTTTTTTAGAAGGAAGTTGGTTATACTCCTGCATAGTGATACCTCTTATTTCATTATGTAATTTATCTATGCTTATACATTATCGTGTTTTTAAATTTTGAGCAAACAGCGCCGGATATTTTTTTGTAATGAACTTGTAATAAACTATTGGTATATTTCTGCTATACTGGCATTATAACAATTTAATCTATCTCCGAGTCTACTCGCCTAAGGAGTTAATCTATGGCGAGTACACCTGGAATCACTGATTCCACGGGGTGTTCACGGAAACGCGGATGCCTTCCATTATTGTAAAGGAGATACTATGAACTTTGCTTATTAAAGTCTTAGTATGTCCTTGTGCATACTAAGACTTTTTTTAAAGGAGAGTACTATCGTGAAAGCGCCTGTTAATAGGGAGAAAAACAAACATATCTTTTTATTCTTGGTAGCCATATTGCTACTGACAATTATTTTTGCTTTTATTGCTGGGCGCTATCCGCTAAACATCGGTCAATTCTTTGTCGTTATCTTTTCAAAAATTTCTGGCACCGCTCACGGTTTAGACGCTAACTTTGATACTATCATCTTCAATATCAGACTCCCACGTATTCTCGCAGCAATTATTGTTGGCGGAGGTCTATCTGTTGCAGGCGCTGCTTATCAAGGGATATTTAAAAACCCTCTAGTTTCACCAGATATTCTTGGTGCCTCCGCCGGCGCTGGCTTCGGTGCGACACTGGCGATTACTCTGTCTTTTAACGGCTTAGGGATTCAACTATTCGCTTTTGCTTTTGGTTTACTTGCTGTTTTTATAACTTACTTAATTGGAGCACGATTTAGCCATACTAATATTTCATTAATACTTATTCTTGCCGGCATTCTTGTGGGTACGCTTTTTTCATCCTTTATTTCCTTATTAAAATATGTAGCAGATCCTTATGAGAAACTACCGGCTATAACCTTCTGGTTGCTGGGCGGTTTGGCTAGAATTGAGATGTCGGATATCTATATAATTTTAATTCCAGTAATTATAGGTCTGGTTCCATTATTTTTAATCCGTTGGCGTCTAAATGTAATGTCATTTGGTGACGAGGAAGCCCAATCTCTAGGTGTTAATACAAAACTACTGCGTCTGCTCACGATTTTCTCGGCGACATTAGTTACTGCAGCCGTCGTCTCAATTAGCGGCATTATTGGTTGGGTTGGCTTGCTGGTTCCTCATTTAGCGCGATTTCTGGTAGGACCAAACTATCGTCTGTTGATACCAGCATCATTATTATTGGGTAGCACTTATCTTTTATTAGTAGATACGCTAGCAAGAGTTTTGTTTCCGATTGAAATTCCGCTTGGTATATTTACCGCAATTATCGGTGCGCCGCTCTTTATCTACTTATTGACCTATGTGAGGAGGGGTTGGTTATCATGATTGAGCTTCAAAATATAAGTTATAGTTTCGGCAAGAGGCAGATATTTCGTGATGTTTCATTTGCAGTCGGTAGGGGTCAATTCTTTACCTTGCTAGGTGTTAACGGTTCTGGTAAGACCACGCTCTTTAAAACGATACTCAATCTTTACCAGGCAGAGGAGGGGAAGGTGCTTTTAACAAAAGAGGATATCAAACACTGGCCACGCGATCGAATAGCTCAACAGGTTGGCTATGTGCCGCAACAACATACTCCGCCTTTTCCCTACCAAGTAATCGATGTTGTACTAATGGGAAGAAGTGCGCACCTGAAAATTCATTGGGTGCCTCAGGAAAAGGACTATATGATTGCAGAGGAAGCCTTAAAGACTCTGGGAATTTTAGAATTGCGTGACAAAATATATACCGAGATTAGTGGCGGGGAGCGGCAGTTGGTATTGATTGCTCGATCATTAGCACAGCAACCAAAAGTTCTAATAATGGATGAACCGACGGCTAACCTAGACTTTGGAAATCAAATTAAAGTTTTGCTACATATAAGGAAGCTGGCTGATAAGGGCACAACGATACTAATGTCAACACATAATCCTGATCATGCATTACAGTTTGCAGATACTGTTGCAATATTAAGTTCGGGAGAAATTAAATCTTTTGGTCAACCGCATGAAGTAGTTACCGAGAAAAATCTGTTTCAATTGTATGGTGTGAACATACAATTTTCTGACCAACGAGTTTATGCTAAACTCGATTAATTTATCATAATAGGAGGAGATTATTGATGAGAAGTAAAAAAATACTTATTATTACAATTATTTTAATAGTGACAATTGGCTTGGTCGCCTGTGATGTCAACACGCTTGCACCGAATGATAGCGAGGATGAATTCAAGTATATTGTAGATATGGCGGGGCGCGAAGTGCAGGTGCCACAATCAATTGACAGCATCTATGCAACTCATACAATAGGTTCGATTTTTTTGTACACATTAGCACCAGAAAAACTTATCGGCTGGAATGAAATGACTGAATCGTTTGATCAGTTTATAAAAGAAGAATATCGCAATTTACCGATTTTAGGTCGATGGCAGGGGACTAGTTCGGCAAATATGGAAGAAATTCTAAAAATGGAACCAGACCTAATTATTAATATGGGAGATATTAATGATAGATACATTGATGAATCGGATGAAATTACGCGTCTATTAGGGATTCCGGTTATCCTGCTCGATGGAAGTATCGCTAAACAGGCAGATACATATCGTTTTCTTGGTGAACTACTTGACTGTGAGGAGCGATCTGATGCACTTGCCAACTACAGCGAAGCTGCTTACAAAAAAGTGATTGCTAATAGCAAAGAAGTAGCACCTGAATCGAAAAAACGTGTCTACTATGGAGCCGGTGCTAACGGTTTAGAAACAATGCCAGCCGGTTCAATTAATTTGGAGGTTCTTGACCTGGTTGGTGGCGACAATGTGGTTAAGTTGGGTGGGAACCAAGATTTACGTAGAGTAGAGATTGCAATTGAGGAGTTGCTGGGGTGGAATCCAGAAATTATTATTTTAAGTAGCAAGTCAAGTCACAATCCGGACTTGTTAGATGAAATTATGTCTGATAGACGATGGTCACAAATTGAAGCTGTTCAGGAAAAGCGTATCTATGAAATACCTTATGGACCATTCGACTGGTTAAGCCAACCTCCAACTGTCATGCGATATCTTGGACTACAATGGCTGGGTAATCTTTTATACCCAGAAATATATCAAATATCGATTTACGACCAGGTTGACGAATTTTTTGAGTTATTTTTCGAAATCTCTTTAAGTGAAGAGGAAATAGGGATCTTAATTAATGATTAGAATAGAAAACATCAGGAGATGCTTGCAGTTTTTATTTCTATGATATAATTAGTTTAAATTGTTTAAAATAATAAACTTGAGGATTATAAGGAGGGTGAGAGATGCATTATTTGGTTTGCATTAAACAGGTGCCAGACACAAGCGAAGTTAAACTGGATCCAGTAACCAATGCTCTTGATCGCAGAAGCGCACCGACTATTTTAAATCCATTTGATGCGCATGCAGTTGAAGAAGCAGTAAGATTAAAGAATGAAACAGGTGGTAAAGTAACTGTTATTACCATGGGACCACCAATGGCTGAAGCCGTTGTTAAAAAAGCAATTGAGTTAGGTGCAGATAGTGGTGTGGTAATTACCGATAGAGCTTTTGCCGGTGCAGATACCTTAGCAACAAGCTATGCACTAACACAGACTATCAGGAAGATTCATGAGGAGGATCCGGTAGATTTAATTTTTACTGGCAAGCAAGCGATTGATGGAGATACAGCCCAGGTTGGCCCAGGCATTGCTCGTAGATTACAAATTCCGGTTCTGACACAGGTAGATAAGATTATAGAGTTTGATAAGGAAAATCGCCTTATTACTGTGAGGAGAAGACGCGACGGTGGACATGAGGTTATTCAATCAGCACTGCCTTGCTTAATTACTGTAGAACGTGAAATTAATGATTTAACCTATTCGCCTCTACCGAATATGATTAAGGCTGCAAGATATGCTCCTCTTGTCTGGACAACTGAGAATATGGATGTTGACAAAGAGAAGCTTGGATTTAAAGGGTCACCGACAGTAGTTAGCAAAATTTTCGCTCCACCAAAACAATCAGTTGGTGAAATATTAGAAGGTTCTGTTGATGAAGTAGTTACCCAAGTTATCAGCAGACTTACTGATGACCATGGGTTGTTTGCGAAGGAGGCTGAATAGAGTGGCAGAAAAAGAATATCAGGGAGTAGCTGTTTACATTGAGCAGAGCGATGGCGAGCTTGAGCACGTATCACTTGAACTGCTTGGTGCTGGTAGAGAACTAGCTGACAAGCTTAATGTAAAGCTTTCCGGAATACTAGTAGGTAATAATGTTAAACATCTTACACAGACATTATTTGAGCACGGTGCAGATATAGTTTACCTTGTAGATGACCCTGTGTTTGAACAATATCGTTCTGAAACATATCAGCATGCAGTTGTGCATGTGGCAGAAAAATATAAGCCGGAAATTCTGTTTTTTGGCGCAACAATTATTGGTCGCGATTTAGCAAGCATAGTTGCTACCTCATTAGAGACAGGCTTAACCGCTGACTGTACGCGATTGGACATTAATGAAGAAACTAAGCTACTTGAAGCTTCACGTCCAGCAATGGGTGGGAATATTATGGCTACAATTCTTTGTAAAAAGCATCGGCCGCAGATGGCATCAGTTCGTCCGCGTGTTATGAAGGCTTTAAAACCCGAGATTGGCCGTACTGGTGAGGTTATCGAGGAGAAGGTTGTTATAGATGAAAATAAATTACAGACTAAAGTAATTGAACTTGTAAAAGAAATAAGCGATGAACTTTCAATTGCCGATGCGGACATTATAGTAGCAGGCGGTAAGGGCATGCAAGATGAAGAGGGTTTCAAAATGATTAGTGATCTAGCTGAAGTTCTCGGGGCCGCGGTAGGCGCATCTCGTGATGCCGTTGAATCTGGTTGGATTAACCATAAACATCAGGTTGGACAGACGGGTACAACGGTTGCTCCTAAACTTTATTTTGCGATTGGGATTTCTGGGGCGGTTCAACATGTAGTTGGTATGGAGAATGCTGATGTAGTAATCGCAATCAATAGAGATCCTGACGCGAAAATTTTCGAAAGTTGTACCTATGGAATAGTAGGCGATGCTTTTGAAATCGTGCCTAAATTAATTGAGGAGTTAAAGAAGACGGTAGTAGAGGATGGTGTAGAAGCAAATGGCTGAGAAGTTTGATGCAATAGTTGTTGGTGCTGGTCCAGCTGGTTCCGCTGCTGCCTATAAAATGGCAAAAGCTGGTTTAAATGTGGTTATGATCGAGCGTGGCGAATATCCTGGCGCTAAAAATGTTATGGGTGGGGTTCTTTATCGTTATCCCATTGCTGACCTTGTACCAGAGTTTATAGAGGATGCACCTTGGGAGCGACCTGTAATTGAGCAAAATTACTGGGTACTTGGTGCTGATAATAACTTTAAAATCGGATATCGTGATTTAGAGTGGGATAATCCCCCACATAATAACTATACAGTTTATCGTGCTAAGTTTGACCAATGGTTTGCTAAAAAGGCAGTGGAGCAAGGTACACTTTTAATCAATGAGACAGTGGTTGAAGAGGTTATTGTTGAAGATGGTCGTGCGATCGGTGTGAAAACTGGTCGGCCAGATGGTAATCTTTATGCTGACTTAGTTATTGTTGCAGATGGTGTAAACTCATTACTAGCCAAGCAATTAGGTTATCGTAAAGCCTTTAAACCAAGCGAAATGGCAATAACTGCGATGCAGATTATTGATTTACCAGCTGAGACGATAGAAGACCGCTTTATGCTAGAAAAGGGACAGGGTGCAACAATCGAGGTTTTCGGTGAATCAACGCAAGGTATGCTGGGAACATCTTTTATTTATACCAATAAAAAAAGCATTAGCATTGGTGTGGGAACGATGATTTCCGATTTAAACAAAAGTGGAAAAAAACCACATGATTTACTTGAAGAGTTTAAGCTTCACCCGATTATTCGAAAAATTATTGAAGGTGGCGTTGAAAACGAATATCTGGCGCATATGATTCCGGAGGGTGGTTATCACTCGATACCTAGATTGGTTGGACATGGCGTGATGATCTGCGGTGATGCTGCACAATTAGTTAATGGCTTACATCGCGAAGGTTCAAATTTAGCGATTCAGTCTGGAATAATGGCTGCTGACGCAGCTATTCGGGCACATGAACTCAATGATTACTCGGAAAACATTCTTTCTAGCTATAAGGAAAACTTGATGAAGAGTTTTGTTGGTCAAGATTTGAAAAAATATAAAGATACAATGAGTGTAATTGGTAATAACCCTGATTACTTCGGAGTTTATATGCCAATGATTGGTCAGGCATTAAGTGAATTCTTTACTGTTGACGGTATGTCTAAATGGGACAAACAGAAGAAAATAATGGCTATGATTAAAGAGCAAGGTTTAATAAAAACAGGACGAGATGTATTTCGTTTATTTAAGGCGGTGAAATAATGTCGGAAGCAAAGAAAAAGTTGAGTATTGAGGAATTACAGTATTTAACGCGTTTTGCAGCAGATGATACATCACATGTTCGCATAAAAGACATAAATATTTGCCTAACAAAATGTGAAGAAAAAACCTGCACATTTGTCTGCCCAGGTGAGGCGTATAAATGGGAAGGTGACCGAATGTTTATTGGTTATGAGGGTTGCCATGAGTGTGGTACCTGCCGGATTGCTTGTCCATATGACAATATTGAATGGAATTATCCAGAAGGCGGCAAGGGAGTTGTTTTCCGCCTCGGTTAAACTTCATATATTGTGAACAATTTATGAAGTTTGCTCTAGGTTAAGTTCAAACTTTGTTAACATGTGTTAAGCTATATATGTTAAATATATTTTAAAGGGGAGGTAAATGTTTTGAAGAGAAAAGTTTTAATTATTGCTTTAGTTCTTATTTTAGGTTTATCGATGACATTAATTGGTTGCGGAAACGGTGAAGAACCACAAGAGCCGGCAGGGCCGCAAGAACCAGCTGCTCCAGCTGGGCCACCTGTACAAGCTGGTGGCGTTGATTGGAAACAGGACTATATTAATGATCCTGAGCCATTAATTTTCAAAGAGCCATTCCTTGAGATTCTTGGACAAGTAGACGCTGAAGTTCCTTATTACTATTCAGAGGTTGTCAAACTTTCTGGGCACTCTTGTGGGGCAACTGCAGGAGCGTGGGTTTTAGTAGAAAAAGCTATGGAAGCACTTTATGGTGATGAGACTCCTGTACGTGGAGATATCAGAATCACTATGCCAGGACCAGCTGATCAGTACTACATTGGAGTATTTGGTGAGATATTCACATACTTAACTGGTGCAGCTCCTGAAACAGGATTCCCAGGAAGTGCTTTCCCTGAGAATGCTAACAGAAGAAACAAGATGGTTTATCCTGATGAAGAAACTGATAATCTATTCCCATTAGTTGATTACATCTTTGAAAGAACAGATACTGGTAAAAAAGTAGCTGTCGGTTACAACTTGGGTATGGTACAACCAGGTGCTAGCGACGAAATGACTGAAGCTCAAGCTGCTTTAGTGGACGGAACAATTAGTGATGAAGATCGCGCTACATGGACAAAATGGTGGAATGATCGAGCGGAGAATACATTTAAGAACCAAGACCAACCAGGATTCTTCCGAGTAAAAGTTCTAGACTGATTAACGAAATAATAAAAATGGAGAAAGCATAGAGTTTTTACTCTATGCTTTCTTTTTTGTTTTATCTTATATTCTTTATTTGCTGTCATTACTATTTAGTAGTTCTTGTTCAACATCTTTGAAACCTTTTCTTCTTTTTTTAAGTTTTAATCTTACAAGGAACCAAGTAGCAGTCGCAACTAAACCAACAATAATAATAATTGGTAGGTAGGAGACAAACCAGATTAAAAAACTAACCAAGCCCGTACCAATCTTCTGTATAGTAATTTTTAAGCCTTCGATCGCTTTAGTCCAGCTGGAAGCTGCAGGTGCAACGCGATTTTTATACTGATAGAGTTCTACGGCAAGTGTTGAATTGTCCGCATGGTAAGCAAGGTATTTCTGTCTTCCTTCCAAAGATTCAATCTCTTCTTGAACATAACTAAGGTCATTAGCAATTCGCAGCAGGTCCTCTGTTTTATCAGCCTGCGCAAAAAGTTCTAACAATCTTTCCTCATAGATTCTTTTTGCTTTTAGACGAGAGTTAATGTCTTGGTACTCTTCTGTTACATCGCGTCCATCAATATTGTTGTATTTTACTACACCAAGTTCTAACGACTCAATCTCTTCCATTAATGAATGTATATCTGTAACTGGCACCTTAAATTCGTAGCTAACATAGAAACGTTGATCATTCTCGGTCTTAGTTGAATTTAATAAAAAGCCTCCCGCATTTTTCACCGTCTGTTCAATCGCAGTCGTAGCTTCTTCAATGTCATTTACATCAATGCTGATACGACCATTATAAATAATTTTTTGATCATTGACATAATCACTCTTGTCTCCCTCAGGTGCCGCAGGATATTCCCCAGGATATTGACCTGACTCAGCTATGATGCCACCGCCATCTATGGCCTCATCATATTGTTGCGCTACCGACGAATCGGCCCCACAACCAACAAATGTTACAAGCAAAGCCAGCATTGCGAGTATTAGTATAAAACGATACCATAATCTTTTTCTATTATTTATCATAGTTATCCCCCCTAAATCTTTTCTTACTATTTAGACGTATATTAGTAAAACAAAGTTGCAAAACTTACTAATTTCTTCTATTTATGTTATCATAATCGTGTAGTAAAACATAAAATATGTAATGGGTGGTGTAATAATGGCAGTTAAAATTATAACAGATAGTACTTCATATATCCCGAAAAATCTTATAGATGAATACGATATCGGCGTTGTTTCCCTAAGTGTTGTTTTTGAAGATGAAGTTTTTGAAGAGGGTAGCATTAGCAACTTTGATTTTTTCGCTAAATTCTCAGAATCGACCAAGATTCCAACCTCATCTCAGCCTTCAGTTGCTGAATTTTATCAAGTTTTTGAACGTGAGGTAAAAGAGGGTAACGAAATTGTTGGTATCTTTATCTCTGCAAAAATGAGCGGTACATACTCAACTGCTGAGCTCGTAAAAAGAATGATTCTTGAGGAATATCCGGCAGCTAGAATTAAGCTTATTGACTCGATGTCTAATTCGATGCAGCTAGGTTTTGCTGT
>CAYZPB010000004.1:0-32920 GCA_964480445.1 uncultured Caryophanales bacterium | reverse complement strand
CGCACAGGACTTAAAATCCTGCGGTAGGTGACTACCGTACCGGTTCGATTCCGGTCCTCGGCACCATTAGTGTTTATTTTCACTACGTTGAGTTGACTCCAGTGCTAAAATAAGATTGTTGTGCCCTGCGGGTGCACCATTAGTGTTTATTTTCACTACAACAGCTCTTGAAAACAGCATGCGAAGGCATGTTTTTTTAATTTTAACTATTAAATAACGTTTATTAGCTAGAATCATAAGAAATCTTAATATTTTCACCATACTCTCTAAATATTTAACTGTTACTATAATGACACAGACAGAAATTAAGAATAAAAAGGAGGGAAGAAGATATGAAGAAAAAAACATTGATGATTGTTTTAGTGCTAGTGATTGGTTTAGCCTTAGCAATAACACCAGTTCTTGCATCAGTTAGTTACACAGATTTTCAAGCAGCACAACAAGCAAGAGCAGCAAACGGTAATGGTATGGGCAAATATTTTGCTGGTACACAGCATACTTTTACAGCGGAGCAACTTGGACTATCTGGGGAAGAATTATATAATGAACGAGTTGCTGGAAAGTCAATTATTGAGATTGCGACTGCAAAAGGTTTATCTGCTACAGAATTAACTGCTGCTTTAGTTGCTAACAAAATTGATCAAATAAACGGTTTGTATGCTGATGGTGTTATAACAGAAGAACGTCAGAGTTTTATGTTATCAAAAGTTGAAGCAAATGTTGAACAAAAGATTAATAGAACTGAAATGGGACAACAAGGATTTGGTAACAAAAACAACAAAATGGAAATGAAACAAAATTTCCAAGGCCAGTTTGGTAAAGGAAATAGCAAGGGTATGGGTGGTAATGGTTTCGGAATGAATGGAATCTAAAAACTCAAACTAGTAAAGGAGATTACCTGTGTACAGGTAATCTCTTTTTATATGTAAAGATTGACTTTAAACCTTAGAATTGCTACTATTTAAAGTGTGTTTTGACTCGGTAGCTCAGTTGGGAGAGCACCATCTTGACAGGGTGGGGGTCGCTGGTTCGAGCCCAGTCCGAGTCACCATTATAATTATTTTAATATGTAATGAAGGGGGTAGAACTATGGTTGCAATAGCTCTTAGAGTCATTATTTATGTATTATTAGTATTTGTTATTATATACATCATAAGGAGTCTATTTACATCGAACACTCCTTCAATGAGGGAACACCAATTGCAGCAAGAAGCAACTAAATCATTTGACATGATTACTTATGCTGGTGGTACCACGACAATTAAGGAAATCAATGTTGAAGGGACACTCCATATTTCTCAAGAGTTAATAGTTTTTGATGATGGCAACAAAAACCTTTTTACAATTATTATCAGGAATATTACTAATAGCTCTGTGGTGAAAATTGAAGAGGATGGTAAAAATAAAAGCTACATTAGAATCGAGTATCGCAATGAAGATGGGGCACCTCGCTCTGTAATGCTACATTCTAATTTTAATGAAGAGTATGCACAACGAATTGCAGTTGAAATTAATAAAAGAATTGCCGTATAAAAAGAAAATCCTCGTCTACTGTTTCTAGGTAGACAAGGATTGTTTAATTTAAGATAGCTCGATCCAGTGTAAAGCTTTCGCCTCTAACTTCCTCAAAAGCCTTAATCAAATCCGGAATCGTCATTCCCGCTTTTTGCTCAGCATCTAATTGAATAATTATTTCGCCCTGATGCATCATAATCAAGCGATTACCAAACTTTAAGGCCTGCTCCATATTATGTGTGATCATCAAGGTCGTTAAACTATTTTCAGAAATAATTTTATGTGTTAAATCGTTGATCAAGGCAGCGCGCTTCGGATCAAGTGCTGCTGTATGCTCGTCAAGCAGTAATATTTTTGGCTTAGTGAACGTAGCCATTAAAAGACTAAGTGCTTGTCTTTCGCCACCTGATAATACTCCCACCTTCTGTTCTAAACGATTTTCAAGGTTTAAGCCAAGTACTTCAAGTGAACTTTTAAATATTTCCTGCTTTTTATGGTTAATCGCTTTTTTTAGTTTGCGCGGTTCTCCACGTTTAAAGGCCATTGTAAGATTTTCTTCTATTGTCATATTAGGTGCCGTTCCCGCCATTGGATCTTGGAAGACACGACCGATATATTTTGCACGTTGGTACTCCATCAGTTTGGTTACGTCCCGCTTGTCGATAAAAATGCTCCCGCTATCTATGCCGTAGACACCAGCAACAGCATTTAATAAGGTTGATTTGCCGGCACCATTTGAGCCGATTACTGTAACGAAGTCACCTGGAGCTAAATTTAAGCTAACATTGTTTAAAGCTGCTTTTTCATTTGCAGTTCCGATGCTAAAAGTTTTATAAATATTATTTATGTTAAGCATCTAGTCACTCTCCTTTACATCACCGATGTTCGTGTTCTTTGCGCCCTTGTTTTTACCATATTTCAATTTATAACTACTCGAAATGTGTGGAAAGATTAAGGCAATTACCACAATCAAAGCAGTAATTAATTTCATATCTGTCGGTCCAATAAATGGTAGATAGATTGCTAAGGCGATTACGAACCGGTAGATTATCGCACCGATAATTACAGCAAAAGAAGCTCGTTTAATGCTTTTAGAGCCAAACAGTACGTAACCGATGATAACGGATGCTAAGCCGATTACGATCATTCCTACGCCCATCTGGACATCAGCAGAACCTTGGTACTGCGCTAGTATGCCGCCTGATAGTCCGACTAAACCGTTGGACAACATTAATCCGACAACAATTGTAAGATTAGTATTTACGCCAAAACTCCTGATCATCTTGGGATTGTCGCCGGTTGCGCAGATAGCCAAGCCAAAATCAGTTCGTAAAAACCAATCTAAAATTTTCTTTATAATAACGATTGTTATTGTTAAAGCAATAACAAAAAGCCATTGGTTTAAGGTTAGAATAAATTTAGTCTCGCCAAAAATTGTGACTAGTTTTGATTTAAGTTCGCGTAAAGGTGTGAAAATCGAATCTTCGCGATAGATAGATATATTAGCTGTCCCCATAATTTTTAGGTTTACAGAATATAGTGCAGTCATTGTTAGAATACCTGCCAGCAGTCCGTCGATTTTACCCTTGGTATTAAGCAAGGCAGTTACCAATCCAGCGAGCGCGCCACCAAGAAAAGCGAAAATCAACGACAGAAATGGATCAACGCCATTTATTATCAACAAAGCAGAGATAGCAGCTCCCATCGGGAAGCTACCATCTACTGATAAGTCAGGAAAACTTAATATTTTGAAAGAAATAAATACTCCTAAAGCCATTATTGCGTAAATTAACCCTTGCTCTAGTGAGCCAACTATTATCCCCATTTAAACACTCCTATGATGTATCTATTTATTCGACTATTTCATCTGCTCGATCCAATAAGCTTTGCGGGATTGTCGCTCCCATTCTTTCAGCAGCAGATTTATTAATGGTTAAAGTCATATCTTTCTGTGACTCAACTGGTATTTCGGACGGTGTTGCTTCACCTTTTAAAATTTTAATTGCCATCTCGCCTGTTTGGAAACCAAGCTTATAGTAATCAAGACCGAAGGTCGCAATTGCACCATTTCTTACAGTATTACTTTCGCCAGCTATTACTGGTATTTTGTTAGCTTCAGCTACAGTCAGAATTGCGTCTAGGCTAGAAACGACAGTGTTATCAGTTGGGATATAGAAAGCATCAACTTTCGTAGCTAAGGAATCTGCTGCTTGCTTTACTTCCGAAGTATTAGTAATTCCAGCTAGCTCAAATTTAAGTCCGAGCTCCTGAGCATAAGATTCTGCAATTTCAACCTGAACCTCTGAGTTAGCTTCACCAGTATTATAGATGATACCAACAACTTTGACTGTGGGGTCGATTTCTTTGATTAGGGCAAGCTGTTCCTTAATTGGATTCATGTCAGTTGTGCCTGTAACATTACCGCCTGGATTCTCGTATGATTCAACAAGACCGGCTGATATAAGATCAGTTACTGCAGTTACGACAATTGGAATAGTGCTTGTCTGTTGTGCAATTGCCTGTGCAGAAGACGTTGCAATCGCTAACACTAAATCTTTCTTATCGTTAACAAACTTTTGTGAAATTGTAGTCAGTGTATCACGACTATTCTGGGCATTTTGGTAATCTATTATAATATTATTTCCATCTTCATAGCCGTTTTCTTTTAGGGCATCGATAAAGCCGAGTCGTGCTGCATCAAGTGCATCATGCTCCATTACTTGAATAATACCAATATTATGAGTTTCTTCGTCGTTGCAACCAACAAGCAATCCTGCAGTTAGTAATAAAAATAAAACAAATATAATACTCTTTTTCATATAATCTCCTCCATCTCTTAACCTTTATCGCTTTAACGCGAAAAAGTATTGCTTTAGTATAACAACTGTAATTTGTAATGTCAACATATTTATTAGATAAATTTCATTATATTATAATAGCAAGCATTCAAGAATGTTATATAGCTGGTTTTGTGATAAAATTAGGAGCAAGAGTATGGTGAGCCGTGAAGGATGATGATTGATGGAACATATAAAACAATACAATAAAATAAAAATTACCGCCAATGATGAAGAAGTGATTGTTGAGGGTCCTGTTACAGCTGAACAATTAGATGAGTATTATATGGATGAGCAATTGACAACCTTCAGACCTGCTTTACAGCAGTATGAGGCACTAAAACAAATAGTTGTCAGTCCCGAGGGACGGATTATATTAGCCCGCGTAGGTAAACGGATAATTGCATATGTAACTTATCACTACCCGGACGAACTAGAGCGATGGTCTGAGAGCAATATGGATAATCTATTAGAGTTAGGTGCAATTGAGGTAATTGCTGATTATCGTGGCTCGGGTATTGCACAGAGCTTATTAAAGGTCACTATGCTTGATGACGCGATGGAAGACTATATAATAATTGCGACTAACTATTATTGGCATTGGGATTTGTATGGAACTGGTTTAACTGCTGCCGATTATCGGAAGATAATAAAAAAGGTAATGTTAGCTGGTGACTTAGAATATATGCCAACAGATGATCCAGATATCTGTACTCATTCAGCAAATTGTCTGACGGTACGAATTGGAAATCGCGTAAGTGATGAAAGTATTCTTAATTTCGATGCGATTCGTTTAAAGAATCAATATATGTATTAATTTATTATAATTTTTGAAAGGGGTGTTAATATGCTAGTTGAAGAAATAATGACGAAAAATGTAGTAACTTTGACAACTGAGGATACTATCCAACGAGCTTACACTATTTTACAGGAGAACAAATTTCATCATATTCCAATTATCGATGATAATAATGAAGTGATTGGAATTATTTCTGATCGCGACATTAGAGATGCGTTACCATCAATCTTTGAAGAAGATTGGAGCGAGGAAGTTTTACAACGTTCGGTATCTGAGATTATGGAAAGGGATGTTAAGGTTGTTCATCCATTCGAATTTGTTGAGGAGATTGCAGCAATCTTTTACGAAAAGGATATTTCTTGTTTGCCAGTAGTAAGCGAGGGTAATCTCGTTGGAATTGTTACAGATAGGGATATGCTTAATAATCTTATTAATTTAACGGGGGCACTTACACCAGGATCGCAGGTCGAAGTTAGGGTTAAGAATGTTCCAGGCACCTTGGCTGGGATTGTTAACTTGATTGCGGATGAATCTTTGCAAATTAATAATGTGTTGGTTTACCCTGATCAAGCGGATGATAATTATAAAATAGTTGTACTAAGGATACAGACAATGAATCCTTATGACATTGTTAACAAATTAAAAAACAATGGGTACGAAGTTTTATGGCCAAATTTTCCAGGGATAAGAGATAATGTGTGAAGGCGCATCTTTTATCTATTCAGACAAATTTTTATCTTATAAATTACGTGAAAATCATCCATTTAATCAGGTTCGCGTTAAAATAACATTAGATTTACTTAAAAAAATGAATGCCATAATTGATGAGCAGATTATCGAGCCAAGAATGGCCACTGATGAAGAGATTGCACTAATCCATACGCCTGAGTACATCAATATTGTAAAACAAGCCGGTGCGGGTGAAATAGGGGTTGAGGAGACGATAGCTTATGGCATCGGCAGTGAAGACACGCCAATTTTTGAAGATATGCACAACATTAGTGCATTAATAGTCGGCGGAACTTTAACAGCTGTTGAAAGTGTTATGGAAAATGGTTTTTGCCATTCACTGAATATTGGCGGAGGTTTACACCATGGTTTTTCTGATAAAGCCTCAGGGTTTTGTATTTATAATGACTCGGCGATAGCGATTCAATATTTAATTAGCAAATATAATTTGCGTGTTTTATATATTGATACCGATGGGCATCATGGCGATGGTGTACAAGATGCTTTTTATGATAGTAAACAAGTATGTACACTCTCAATCCACGAAACAGGACGATATCTATTTCCAGGAACCGGTCATGTGAATGAAAGGGGTACGGCTAGTGGATATGGATACACTTTTAATATTCCGATTGATGCCTTTACAGAGGATGAATCTTTTATTCGTATTTATGAAAAAGCAGCAACTGAAATAGCTGAATACTTTAAACCAGATATTATTGTGACTCAAAATGGGGTCGATTCACACTTTTTAGACCCGCTAACACATTTAAACACTTCAATCGAAAGCTTTAGAGTGATTCCGCGTCTAGCGCGAGAACTAGCTAATAAGTACTGTGGAGGAAAATGGATTGCAGTTGGCGGCGGAGGGTATGATATTTGGCGTGTTGTTCCGCGTGCCTGGTCACTAATCTGGTTAGAGATGAATGATCTCTCACATCTAGCAAAGGGAAGACTCCCTACGGAATGGGTTAAGACTTGGCAAGACTATTCGCCAGTGATTCTACCAGAGTTCTGGGAGGACAATAAGGAGCTAATCCCTAAGGTACCAAGGAAATCAGAAATTAACGAATTTAACGATATTACATTGGAGCGAGCGCTTTCGATTCTTTACTATTAAGTGATTATATGATATTCTTCGCTTAGAAAAACTATGACAGTTCGTGACCCTCCTGTCTTTAAACAAAACTAGGTATGAGACTACCTAATTTGGGTTGGTCTTTTTGTAATTTGACAACTTTTTTATTTAGGAGATAAGGTGATTGTAGTGAAAAAAATTGGATTAACAACAACAGCACCGGTTGAAGTACTGATTGCTGCTGGCTATCAACCTGTCGATATCAATAATCTATTTATTGGCTCCGACAAATATGGTGAATATATTGAATTTGCGGAACGTGCTGGTTTTCCGAAGAATTCCTGTGCCTGGATTAAAGGAATTTACGGTGCCTGTATTGCTCATGAGATAAAAGAGATTGTTGGCATTGTTGCTGGGGATTGCTCAAACACTAATGCCCTGCTGACTGTATTAAATCATCATGGTGTGAAAACTCATGCTTTCAGTTATCCCTACTCGCATCAACTAGCCGATGTAGAGCATTCGATTAATAGTTTTATCGCTCAATTTAATACAACAATCGAAGCGACGGAAGAGGTGCGTCTAGCATTGCAACCTGTTCGACTTTTGGCAAAAAGACTCGATTATCTGACTTATGCAGAGAATCGGGTAAGTGGGCGAGAAAATCACCTGCTGCAGCTATGTATGAGCGATTTCAACGGTGATGCTATTGAGTATGAGAAGTCTTTAATTGAGCTGATAAGCGTAGCAGAACAGCGAGAACCCCGTGTTGAAACAATACGCTTAGGCTTTATTGGCGTACCACCAATGATGAGCGACTTATATGATTATGTAGAGAATTTCTCGGCGCGTTTTGTTTATAATGAGGTGCAACGTGAATTCGCTTTTCCTCGCGCTGCTGAAGCTAATTCAATTTATGAACAATATCATGATTACACTTATCCTTATAGCTTAGAATTTAGACTAGAGGAAATTAACAAACAGATTGAGCTGCGTGAACTAGATGCTATTATTCATTACACGCAGGCTTCATGTTATCGAGCAATCGATGATATAATTATTAAAGAAATACTAGATGTTCCGGTTTTAACAATTGAAGGCGATAAGTTAAATCATTTAGATGCTCGTATCAAGCTAAGAGTAGAGGCATTCTTAGATATGCTGTTTGATTTAAAGGGGGCGGATTAGATGCGAATTCTCGGAATTGATCTTGGCAGCAGAGAGGTCAAAATAGCCCTAATGGTCGATGGACAGCTTGAAATGAAATTTAAAGTCAGCACAATGAAATTTTACCGAGATTACTGTAAAAGCACCAGTGGATTAGTGGTTGACCTTGCTAAGCTCGATCTCGGTCCAGTTGATTATGCTGTATCAACCGGTTATGGTAGAAACAACTATGAGTTTGCAGAATTTAAGCCGATTAATGAACTGAAGGCGCATGTTTATGGTGTCTTTTATCAGCTGGCTATTAAGGATTTTATTCTGCTTGATATTGGTGGACAAGACGTTAAAGTTGTCAAAGTTGAAAAAGGTATTATTACAGATATGGAATTGAATGATAAATGTGCGGCTTCTTCCGGTCGTTATATTGAGAATATGGCTCTATTGCTAGAGTTACCACTTGAGGAACTTACCCAACATTGGGAGAGCCCAGTTCTGCTAAATTCTACTTGTTCAGTTTTTTCCGAATCAGAACTAATTGGTAAAATAACTGAAAATGTGGCGATTGAACGTCTTTGTGCAAGTGTGAATTATTCACTTTATCGACGCCTTAAACCTTTGCTTAGCAGGTTGCCAGGCCAGCGCATTGTGGTAACAGGTGGAGTCGCTTTGAACCAGGCAATCTTGCATTACCTGCAGACTGACTATGATGAGGTGTTAACAGTAACTGACCCGCAATATAATGGAGTGATTGGTTGCTGCTATTATGGCTTAAAATTTTCAAATAGGGGTGTGATTTAAGTGTATACACTAAGGGTTGAACAGAGCTTTGACAGTGCACATTTTCTAGCAGATTACGATGGCAAATGTAGTAATATCCATGGACATCGCTGGCGGATTGAAGTAGAAGTGCAGGCAGATAAGCTGATCGCATCTGGCGAATATGCTGGAATGGTGGTAGATTTTTCAATATTAAAAAACGCTTTATCTAAGTTGTTAGAACCTTATGATCATGTGTTAATTATTGAAGAAGGTACTATGCGCGAAGCTACCTTGAATCATTTAATTGCTGATAACTTTGCGATTACATCGGTAGACTTCCGACCAACAGCAGAAAATTTTGCAGCACATATATATCGCCAATTAGAGTCGGCAGATTTTTCTGTAAAGAGAGTTACTGTATACGAAACGCCCACTAATAGTGCAATATATGAGGAATAGGTTGTGATTATTAATGCAGTATAAAGTTGTCGAAAAGTTTACAAGCATTAACGGAGAAGGACCGCGCGCTGGACAACTAGCCACATTCATTCGCTTTGCCTCTTGCAATTTAGACTGCAATTACTGCGATACAAGCTGGGCTAATGAGCCTGATGTTAGTTATGAATTAATGACGGCAGAGAGAATTTATAATTACATTATAAGTACTGGAGTGCAAAATGTTACTCTAACTGGTGGTGAACCGCTATTACAAAGAAATATTAGTGAATTACTGCTCTTACTTGGAAGAAATGAAGATTTACAGATTGAAGTAGAGACAAATGGAAGCATCGACTTAGGACCATATTTTCAGTTAGATATCAGTAATATGGCTTATACAATGGATTATAAGTTACCTTTTAGTGGTATGGAAAGGCAGATGCTAACAAGTAATTTAAAATATTTAGGAAAAAAGGATGCATTAAAATTTGTTGTACAAGACATTGAAGAGCTTAAGCTGGTTGACAGACTTATTTTAAAGTATAATTTGCAAGGAAAAACGAACATACTTATTAGTCCAGTATTTGGTGAAATTAACCCAGAGGCGATAGTGAAATATATGTTGGCGCAAGGCTGGAATGAGGTTAATTTGCAGTTACAGCTACACAAAATTATCTGGGGGAAAGAAAGCAGGGGGGTATAGGGATGTCAATCGATAAAAAAGTGATTGAGGAACATGTACGCGGGATTTTAATTGCGATCGGAGAGGACCCGAATCGCGAGGGGTTAAAGGAGACACCGGCGCGAGTAGCAGCGATGTATGAGGAACGTTTTGAGGGTATCAGCTATAGTAACCAAGAAATTGCTGATATGTTTAATGTGACATTTGAGGATGATTTAATTGTGGGGAATGGGAAGGATATCGTAATCCTTAAAGATATTGAGTTTTTCAGTCATTGCGAACATCATATTGCTTTAATGTATAATATGAAGGCAACAGTTGCTTATATTCCCAAGAACAAAGTGATTGGTCTTAGCAAAATCGTACGCCTTGTTGATATGGTTGGACGTCGTCTGCAACTACAAGAGCGTATTGGCTCGGATATTGCGGAAATAATGCAATTAATTACTGAGTCAGAGAATGTTGCAGTGATTATTGAGGGTGAACATGCTTGTATTACAACAAGAGGAATTAAAAGCCCTAACACTGTAACAATAACATCAACACTACGTGGTGAGTTCGTGACGAACGCATCACTGAATAATGAATTAATGCTACTTGTTAATCGAGGATAGGTGATCAGGATGTCGAAAAGTGCCCTTGTAATTTTAAGTGGTGGGCAGGATAGTACTACTTGTCTATTTTGGGCGAAAGAGCGTTTTGGTGAGATAATAGCTCTTTCCTTTGATTATGGACAGAAACACCGCAATGAGCTTACGCAAGCTCAAAAAATCTGTGAAGTAGCTGGTGTGAGTCACCACATCCTCAGTTTGCCACTATTAAATGAACTTACTACAAATTCGTTAACGCGCGCGGAAATCGATGTCGTGGAGAAAGCAACTAGTGATGAGACCGGAGCCGTCACAGAACTGCCCAATTCTTTTGTGGAGGGACGTAACCTGTTGTTTATTAGTTATGCAGCAATTTTTGCGAAAGAGCGGTCGATTAAGAATCTCGTAATTGGTGTTTCGGAAACTGATTATAGTGGTTATCCAGATTGCCGTGCTGATTTTATTAGCTCATTGCAGCAGACCCTGAGATTAGCAATGGAATATGAATTTGTAATTGATACTCCGTTGATGGAACTGACTAAGGCAGAGGTTTGGCAGCTGGGTGAGCAATTGGGTATTATTGACTTGATAAGAGATGAAACGGTAACCTGCTATTATGGGCTTATTGGCACCGGCTGTGGCAAATGCATTGCCTGTAAACTTCGGGCTAAGGGTTATGATGAATATAAGATGTTAAAAAAGCGCTAAATTAGCTGCGCTGGGTAAAAACGAAACTTTTTCCGCTATTCTGTGTATAAGATAATAAGTAAGTAAAATCGATTGAGTTCGATTGATTTATAAATTTTAGTGGTGGTGTGAGCGATGAGAAAGAAATTAATAATATTAGTTGTCTTATTTCTGGTCTTAGGTATTGCAACTGTTTATGGGACAAGTGCAATACATGGCTATTATAAAGGTAATGAAATAGTCAAGGTTAAGCTAGATGGTAAAGAGCTTGATACATCAGTGCCGGCTATAATGATGGAGGGAAACACAATGGTTCCTTTACGTGCAGTTGGTGAAAACCTTGATGTTATAGTTGGTTGGAATGGTCCGGAGAGGACTGTTGAATTAACTAAGCCTAAAGTTAACATGCTATTTACTATCAACCCAGTTTATGATAGCGCTAATAAATCATATGTGGTCTATTCACCCTTTGGTAAAATTAATAAAACACAGCGTTACAACTTTAGTTTTTATGTTTTCTGCGAGATAGATAGCCTGCCTTATGAAGAGGTTCAGATTATGGTTCGCTTAATAGATCCTGCTGGTAGAGTAATTAGTGAAAGTACTAAGCAAAAATATAATGCTTCCAGAGAAAATAGCCTGCAATATATAAATCTTTTTGAGAATACTAACTTTCTGTCTTTGGGGAATTATGAGGTAGAGGCGCTAATTAGCGGTCCATCAACTGCTAATAAATTTGTAAAGATTGGTGGTAAATTAATTTCTGTTAGATAATTAATATCAGTTATCGGTAATTATTTAAAAGTCAACCTTGATTGGATTGGCTTTTTTTATTTAATTTCAGTTATTTCTACTCAGTTCTTGAAAATGTTTACCCGCGTTAAAGCTGGATTTGCAAAATGGGTGGACAAGTTGATTTCGGATTGTGTATAATCTAAACTAGGTTATTAATTGAAACTTAGTCTAATTATATAGAAGAATGGAGGCAGGAAAATGTGTGATGAGAATGGAAATTGTGGATGTGGAAATGACGAGGAATATGAAGAGAGAGTAAAACTAGTTGATGAGGAAGGTCTGGAGCGTGAGTTTACAATAATTACTGTTTTTGATCTGGAAGATCAAGAGTATGCAGTATTAGTTGCTTGCGATGAAGCAGACGAGGAGGGCGTAATTTTACGCCTTGAGGAGGAAGATGGGGAGGAATATCTCGTCGATATCGAAGATGATGAGGAATGGGAAAAAGTTGTTGCAGCTTACGAAGAGTTAATTGATTAATTAAATTGTAATTACCAAGAGATTGCTTCGTGCAATCTCTTTTTTATTTTGATTAATAGAACAAATGTTCTTAATTTGGTGTATAATAAGAGTATCAGATAGATTATGAGTGATAAAGATGGGAAAAATGACAAAAACAATATTTTTAGTTGACATCCAAAGCTTTTTTGCTGCAGTTGAAGAAGCGGACAATCCCGAATTAAGGGGTAAAAAAGTAGTAGTCTGCGGTGATCCGGAGAAGCGTCATGGCATCACCTTAGCTGCAAATCCTGCTGCTAAAAGCTGTGGTGTAAAAACGGCAATGCCGATTTGGGAGGTTTTAAATCTCTGTCCGGATGCCACTTTTGTGCGACCGCGCATGAGCAAATATGTTGAGGCGTCGATTCAAATAACAGATATCTTAAATCAGTTTACCGATATGGTTGAGGTCTTCTCAATCGATGAACAATTTTTAGATATTACTAATGTTTTGTCCTTGTTCGGCTCTGCAGAGAAGATTGCTCGTATGATTCAAGAAAAAATTTACAATGATGTCGGGGTTGTTGCGAAGGTTGGAATTGGTGAAAACAAAATCCAAGCTAAGATGGCCTGCGATAATTTTGCCAAGAAGCATAAGGAGGGAGTCTACAGACTATCCTCAAATAATTACCAGCAATTAACTGCTGACTTGCCAGTAGATAAGCTGTTTGGTGTTGGCGGTCGGATGCGACTAAACCTTGAACGAATTGGCGTCTATACAATTGGAGATTTAGCAAGAAGACCAGTAGCTGATTTAGAAAAACGCTGGGGGATTAATGGACGTGTTCTCTGGATGAGCGCCCAAGGGATTGACCATTCTCCAGTAACAAATAATTCAACGGAAAGACATAAAAGTATTGGTAATAGCATAACCTTGCCCCGAGATTATGAAAAGAAAGAGGATATAGAAATTATTCTTCTTGAATTGGCTGAAGAGGTTGCACGTAGGGCGCGGGGGATGGAGTTAAAAGCGAGAACCATTAATGTACATATAAGAGGTGCGGATCTAAAGAGAAATAACGGATTTAATCGCCAGTTAACACTCCCTTCACCATCAGATAATACATTAGAAATTTATCAAGCTTGTAGAACAATCTTTGATACTTATTGGAATAGAACTCCGATTCGTAGTATTGGGGTAAATATAACGCAGCTAGAGGATTCTAAGGAGTTGCAGTTGGATCTATTTTCCGACATTGAGAAAGATGAAAAAATTGGTCTTGTAATGGATGGAATCAGAAGAAAGTATGGGAAAACCTCGATTTTTCGAGCATCATCTTTATTACCTAAGGGTCTATTTTTCGATCGTGCAAATAAAATTGGAGGGCATCAAAAGTGAAACGTGGAAATCTTTTGTGGGAAGGAAGTCGCATGATGCTTGCTGAGCATCGCCAATTATTGAATAGTTGCAACCAACTAAGACGTACTAACTATGAGGAAGAGGTATGTAGCGAACTGATAAACTATGAAGAGTGGCAGTGCACATGGGAGAGGGCGTTGCTTAATGATTTAGAAATCCGTATTCAATTAAGAGAAAGCAAAGGAAAAACCTTAGTTGGGAAAATTAATGACTGGAATATTGAAGAGGGTCTTATTTGTATAGTTGATTCCCAAGGAATCAAAAATAAGATTATGATTAGTGCAATAGCAGATTTGATGATAAAATAAGAATTATTCAGGAAAATGGAGGAGTTATAAATGGCAAGGGTTAAAGAATACACTGTTGAAAATCCAAAAGCTGTTGTATTAACAATCCATGGATTAGGGGAGCATTTTGGTAGGTACAAACATGTAGGGGAATGGCTAAATAGTCAGCAAATAAACATGGTTGGCGGCGATTTGCCAGGCTTTGGCACATCGAATCAGGCGCGCGGACACATTGATGATTTTAACGATTATTTAAATCAGGTTGAACAGTGGATCAATTACACTAGTGACAAATGGCCTAAGACACCATTAATCCTATATGGGCACAGCCTCGGTGGTCTAATCGTCTTACGTTATTTACAAACACGCGAACTTCCAGCTATGTTAGTAGGGGTTGCGGTTACCTCGCCTGCTATCAGTGTTAAGTTAGAGTTGTCGTCGGGACTTCTGTTTATAGCTAATATTTTGAGAAAAATTTCGCCAAAAATTAAATTTGACAGTAGAATTAAACCAGAAGACGTTAGTCGCGATCCGGAAATTAGAGAAGAATATGCTATTGATCCGTTAAATTACGGTAAGATGAGCCTTGGACTTTTTTATGAAATGCAATCAGCAATCACCAAAGTATGGGAGGATGTAGATGAAATTAACCGGGCTAAAATGCCATTACTATTTTTGCAAGCTGGCAATGACCAACTTGTAGATACAGATCAGGCAGACGAGTTCGCTAAATTAATTAATCATGAGTTGATAAACTACATTAATATACCCTCACTTTATCATGAAGTTTTTAACGAACCAGAACGAGATATCTATCTAAAATTATTTTCTGATTGGGTTTTAGAGAGGGCGGAATAAGTGCTGACTTTAAATAACTTGTTAAACTAAAAGAGCAGTTATATAATTATAAATGTCGTTGATAGTTATTGCTGAGTTTAAGGAGGGACAATTAATGAAAATTGGTTGCCATTTAAGTGTAAGCAAAGGACTATATAAGGCGGGTGAAAAGGCGCTTGACCTAGGAGCTAATGCCTTCCAAGTTTTTACCAAGAACCCTCGTTCGCTAAGGCCTAAGAAGCTAGACATGGTTGATGCTACTAAGGGTAAAAAGTTCTGTGAAGACAACAATATAAGTATCCTTTGTCACACGCCATATATATCGAATCTATCTTCACCTAAGGATGATTTACAAAAATTATCGGTAGACTCATTAGTTGAAGATCTTTACATCGCTGAAGCGTATGGCTCGATAGGTGCTGTCGTGCATTGTGGTAAACATGTCGGTGAAGGTGTAGAATATGGGATAAATAGGATGGTTGAGTCACTAAATCTAATTCTAGATCGTTATGATGGGTCAACATTGCTTGTTTTGGAAAATGCAGCTGGTATGGGGACTGAGATAGGGATGGATCCGCAGCAACTTGTCCAAATTCGTCAAATGACAAAATATCCTGAACGAATTGGCTTCTGCTTTGATACTTGTCATGCTTTTGTTGCAGGGATATGGAATAATGAGCTCTTTGATCAGTTAATAGAATCGTTTAAAAAGACAGGTTTTCTTGAGAATTTAGTGGCGATTCACTTTAATGACTCTAAGGAGCCATTTAACAGTAAGAAGGATCGTCATGCAAAAATAGGCGAAGGTGAGATAGGCGTAGAAGCATTACAGAAGTTTTTAAAAGCAGAACAGTTGGCACATATTCCCTTTATACTTGAAACGCCTGTTGATGATGAAGAGGAATACCGTGATGAAATAGTCTACTTAAAGCAACTAGTTAATAGTTAACTATTAACAACTAAGACCATTTAAGGGTGTGTATATTTTGACAACAGGATCACGCGAGTTAAAACTAAGCCGTGTAGATAACAATAAAAAAATTAAAAAGCGAATTTTCCTAGGTATAGGTATAGTCCTGTTAGCTGCCTTATTAATTTTGTTTGCCTATAGTGGTTATAGCTATTGGAAATTCGTTAATAAGATTACAGACGAGCCATTGCTTAACGATGAGTATATAAACTCTTCTGAGCGCTTAGAGAACCAAGCTTTTGCTAGTCTGATTATTGGTTTGGATATCCGGGAAGAGGTAATGGACTACAATACAGATGTTCTGATTGTAGCAATCTTAAATCCAGAGACTAATAAAACTTCCTTGCTTTCAATACCTCGTGACACCAGAGTTAATATTCCCGGTTATGGGGACCGAAAAATCAATGCAGTTTACTCAATTGGTGAACAGGAAAAGCGCAAACAGGTGCAAAACGGTGAAACTCCAACAATAAATGGGACCAGTCTGCTCTTGCAAGTGGTTTCTGATTATCTTGATATACCAGTAACTCAATATGCTTTATTAGATTTCGAAGGCTTTGTAGCAATGGTCGACCAACTTGGCGGCATTACTGTAAATGTTGATCGGTACATGTATTATGTCGGCAAATCTGATGGTACCTATATTAACCTTGCGCCAGGTGAACAAAAGCTGTCTGGTAAGCAAGCGCTTGATTTTGCACGTTTCCGCATGTCGTCTGATGGCAACGATTCAAGCGATTTTGCGAGAAATAGACGACACCAGGAGATAATTAGGAGTTTTGTAGATGAGTTAACATCGCTTAATGGTTTAAGCAATATTTTCGGTGTTTTAAATGCGGCTGGAGATCATGTGAAAGTAAGTCTTAGCAAAAATGAGATACTACCACTAATTTTAAAATATCGTAGCTTACAGGCATCGGATATCGAATCGTTAAAATTTGAGGGTGCTTACTGGTCATCACCATTTGTATATATTCCGGAAACAGAGCTAGAACGTGTAAAACTAGAATTAAAGAAACGACTTGAACTTTCAGAGGATTATAATTAATTGATATAATAAGGATGTGTATAGATATGGAGCTTAAAAGATTTGTTCTCAGTTCAATGGGCGTGAATTCATATCTTGTGATAAAAAAGCAAAAAGCGATTTTAATCGATGTTGGTTTAGAACCGGGAGTGATTATCGATTATTTGGAGAATAAAGAGATAACATTAGAAGCAATTTTGTTAACTCATGGACACTTCGACCATATTGGTGGAATTGATCAAGTTATTGAAAAGTTTGATGTCAATATATATATTCATCAGTCTGAGAGGGCTTGGTTAAACGATCCTACGCTAAATGGCTCTAGTAGTTTTTCTTTTTTTAAAGATGTCCGTTCTTCTGCTGAGCCAATGCTTCTACATGGTGATAGCAAGTTAAAAGTCGGCGACTTTATCTTTGATGTAATTCATACACCAGGACATTCACCTGGCGGGCTAACATATAAAATTAATAATTGGCTTTTTACAGGGGATACACTATTTAAAGAATCTATCGGACGCACAGACCTTGGTGAGGGGAATTACCAACAACTGATTACTTCAATTAATGAGAAACTATTCAAACTAGACGACGATATGATAGTACTGCCAGGGCATGGAGATGAAAGTTCGCTTGGCTATGAAAAAATAAACAATCTTTATGTGTCAGATTTAAATAGATTATAGGGTTGTGATTTAGATGTTAATTGTTAAGTTTTTTCTATTTCTAAGTTTAATTTTTCAAGGTTTTTTCTTTCAGGTAAATCCACAAGAGATTAGTGTGATGGTTGTCGGTGATATAATGACGCACTCACCAGTGGTTCATTCTGCTTATAATGAAGAAAATAAGGAGTATAACTTTGAACCGATGTTTAATGAGGTTAAACCTATTTTTGCTGAAGCAGATTTATTGATAGGTAACTTAGAATCACCAATCGCTGGAGACCATTTGCCCTTTCTTGGCTATCCGCAATTTAATGCACCAGTATCAATAGCCCCTAATTTAAAAAATGTTGGTTTTGATGTGCTGACGACGGCTAACAACCATACCCTGGATAAATATGAGGCTGGTCTACGAAATACGCTTGATGTTCTTGATAAATATGGAATATATCATACGGGAAGCGCAAGAAGTGCAGATGAGCAAGCAGAGGGTCTAATTGTCGATGTTTCAGGAATACGCATTGGAATAATTTCTTATACTTATGGAACAAATGGTATTCCGATACCAAGTGGGAAACCATATTTGGTAAACATGCTAGATATAAATCAGATTACTAAAGAAGTTCAAACCTTAAAGGATAAGGATGCTGACTATATAGTTGCTATGATTCATTATGGTGTTGAATACGTTCGTCTGCCAAATGCCTCGCAAATTGAATGGACAAATCAAATTCTTGATAGTGGTGTTGATTTTGTGCTAGGTAGTCATCCGCATGTTGTTCAACCAATGGAAATAAAAGAGGATGGCAAGGGAGTGATTTACTCTTTAGGTAATTTCATTAGTAACCAACGTGATGATTGGCGTGATTATGGAGTTATCCTTGATCTTCGTATAAAAAAAGACTTTAAAACTGGTGAGACAAAACTTGTCAAAGTAGAAGCGATACCAACCTATGTTGAGCGTACACGCGGAGTTGGCCGAAGTGACTATCTAATTCATCCACTGATAGAAGGCTATGACAAAGTTGATCACAATATCTTACTGAGAGGTCAGGAACTTAAACAACATATTTTTGGCGATGAAGGGGAAATTGTTCTTGAGCAAGCAGCTTAGCTCGTTAGAAAAAGGAATAGTAGAAGAAATTATGGGTGCCCCTGATCGTAGGGTCACCTTTTATAGGTTTATGCAGCTTGCCCTATATGCTGATAAGGAGGGCTACTACACAAGAGAGCGGCAAAAAATTGGTAAAGCAGAAGATTACTATACTAGTTCTACCGTTAATCCTGTTTTTGCCAAAACTATATTAAATAGTTTTATTGATATGTATCAGAATTTTACTAATTATGATGAATATATGTTGTTGGAAATAGGTGGTGGTAATGGGCAATTTGCCTATGATCTATTGGAAGAGCTGAAGCGTGAAAATCATACTATCTATCGTAATTTTAAGTATTATTTACTGGAGGCTAGTAGTTTTAATGAAAAACTACAAAAAGAGAAGCTGGTAGGACATCTGGACAGAGTCTTGTTTGTCAGAAGCCTAGCTGAATTGCCGAAAGATTTCCGCGGAATAATTTATGGGAATGAATTGATTGACGCTTTCCCAGTCCATCGAGTAACTAAGCAAAAAGGCGCACTTAGGGAAATATATGTTAGCTGGGATAAAAAAAAGCAGAGCTTTGTTGAGGAGATAGGTTCATTAAGTGACGCAAGAATAGTCGATTATTTTAATGATGTTGCAATTGACTTACGTGAAGGTCAACGGGCAGAAGTAAATCTTGATGTTATTGATTGGCTAGAAGAGCTGGCGAAAGTCTTAAAGGAGGGTTATTTAGTCTTAATTGATTACGGACATCTAGCTGATACCCTATACGATAGTAATCGGCATGCTGGTAGTTTACTTTGTTACCATAAGCATCAGGCTAGTGACAATCCATACCAGTTAGTTGGCGAACAAGATATTACGACACATGTCAATTTCTCGACAATTATTAATGAAGCAAAAAAGCAGGGCTTTAATAAGTTATATTATAATTTTCAGAGTAATTTTCTTTTAAGTAATCAAATTTTAAAATACTTCAAGGAACACGCTACAGTTGACGATAAGGGGCAGGATGGAGTTAAGGAAAGCGACATAAAAACTAACCGGGCAATTCGTCAATTAATTGCACCGGGGGAGATGGGAGAAACTTTTAAAGTAATTGTCTTTCATAAGAACATGAAGAGCAAAGAATATCTGTTTCAAAAAAACTTCTGGGATTAGTCAGAGATTCCTATTTTATTTTATTGGTAGTAATATAACAAAGAACTGGCAACAACCTTTATTACCATTAATACTGGTATCATCTATATCGCGTAGCAAATCAATCTCACCGAAAAATGTTTCAAAGATACCTCTAACAATATTGTTATGCATCTCACAGATCATAGCATTTTTTTCTTGGTCATTGCTACGAATAAATAAGCAACTATTTATATAAAGGGAAACGGAGTTTTCGTCGCGCAACTCGATTTTTGGGCTAATATCAGAAATTTTCAGAATCTCAGCGATACTCTTAATCTTCTGTTCGAGTGATAGCTCATCAACAAAACTAATTCCCTCATGAGTTAACTTTTGTAAGGCCGACTCTCTGCCATAAATCCGACCCATGTTATAAAAAGTCTCTCTGCCTTCTTTACCAAATGTATGTAGTGCATCGAGCGCAATCGCCCCAAAAGTCCGATAATTCTTAGCAGGAAATTGCAATGTGACTTCCTCCTTTGAAGGCGAGTAAAGACGACTAGGTCTCCCGTTACGGCCACTCCTATCAAAACAGGAAGCAAGTAATTTAACCTCTTCTAGTTTATTTAAATGTAAACGCGCTACATTAGGGTGGATTGAAAATTCCTCAGCTATCTCCGCCACATTTACTGCTTGGTTTAGTTTAGTTATGTAACAATAAATTGAATAACGTGTAGAATCTGCTAGAACGCCGGCAACCTTTAATGTATTTCCATCCATTAGGGTAATCCTCCTTAGTTAATCCTTTTCCAGTGTTACAAACCATATTATAACAAGCTTTTAAAATAAAGCAATGGATAAACACTATTGACATAGTGCAAAGTTGGTGTATAATGGAAATATGTAATTTACAGATATTCTGCAACATTTTATGATAGAAGTCGTATTAATAAGTAGTAACATAATATGTTATTACGTTTTAACCGTAAAGGAGGGATTATAATGGATAATAATAAAGTTGTATTTTACACTTATCCTAGCTGCACTTCATGTAGAAAGGCAAAGGCTTGGCTGGCAGAGCAAGGTGTTTCCTATGAGGAAAGACATTTATATAAAAATCCACCAACATCTGAGGAACTGAAGAATATTATTACAATGACTAATAATGGAACCGAAGAGATCCTGTCAACTAGAAGCCATTATTATAAAAACTTAGATATGGATTTAGATGAGATGAAATTTAATGATTTTGTCGACTTTCTTGCTCAAGAACCGAAGCTGCTAAAAAGACCTATCTTAACTAGTGGTGACAATTTAATTGTTGGCTACAACAAGAATGCATTAGAAGAATATTTCGCATCTTAGACTAAATAGATAAACCAAATGAAGCTACGCCGGCGGCGTGGCTTTTTTTTGTGTTTTTTTTAATATTTTGTTGTCAATAATGGGACCTTGTGGTATGATGTGGTGGAAAGTGGAGACTAAATAATTAGGAGTGTTCCGCCATGTTCTTGGGAGAATACCAACACAATATTGACGATAAGGGAAGAATTATTATACCTGCTAAATTTCGTGATGAACTTGGTGAAATGTTTATAATTACTCGTGGTCTTGATAAAGCCCTTTTTGTATACCCGATGGATGAGTGGGAGGTTCTTGAGAAAAAGCTATCGAGTCTTCCTTTTACAAAAGCTGTTGCTCGCCAATTTAATCGCTTATTTTTCTCTGGTGCTATCGAAACAGAAACTGACAAACAGGGAAGGGCGACTATTCCAAGCAATTTAAGAGACTATGCATTTTTAACGAAAGAGTGCGTTGTCATTGGCGTCTCAACAAGAATTGAAATCTGGAGCAAAGATTATTGGGATAAATATGCTCAGGAAGCTGAAAAGGATTTTAACGAAATTGCTGAGACACTAATAGATTTCTAACGGAAGAGATAAAAGGTGGAGAGCGTATGTTTAAGCATATAACTGTGTTATTAGATGAAGCTGTTAATGGTTTAAATATTAAACCGGATGGGGTTTATGTTGACTGTACGCTGGGCGGTGGTGGTCATTCGGAATTAATTTTACAAAAACTCAGTGCAGAAGGTAAACTAATCGCTATCGATCAGGACCGAAAAGCAATAGAAAATGCTGAAGAAAAACTAATGACATATAAAGATCAAGTGATTTTTGTGAAAAATAATTTTAAATACATAAAAAATATTTTAGAACAATTAGAAATTGAAAAGGTCGATGGTTTCATCTACGACCTAGGGGTTTCTTCACCACAACTAGATGATAGAGAACGTGGTTTTAGTTACCAAAAAAGCGCATGGCTTGATATGCGAATGGATAAAGAAAATAAACTGACTGCTTATGAAATTATTAACAACTGGGAGGCAGCTGAATTAATTCGCATACTTTATGAGTATGGAGAAGAACGTTTTGCGAGAAGGATTGCCCAAACAATTATCGACGAGCGGCAGATTAATCCAATTGAGACTACGACAGAGCTTGCTGAGTTGGTAAAAAAGAGTATCCCTGCTGCTACAAGAAGAGTGGGTGGGCATCCTGCACGTAAGACCTTTCAAGCAATCAGAATAGCAGTAAATGACGAATTAAATAGCCTAAGGCAGTCACTAGAGGATGCAATAAAATTACTTAACTATAGTGGAAGAATTAGTGTAATAACTTTCCATTCGCTCGAAGATCGGATTTGCAAGGAAATATTTAAAAAGTACGCGACGGGATGTATTTGTCCGCCTGATTTACCAGTCTGCGGCTGTGATGAAGAAAAAGTACTTAAATTAATTACTAGAAAACCTTTAATACCTGGTGAGTTGGAAGTGAGTGAAAATCCAAGGGCTAGATCGGCAAAATTAAGAATAGCAGAAAAGATTTCTAAGACAAAATAGAAAGATGAGGGTGGCGAAAAAAATGATTAACTACAACAGTACGATGGCATTACGAAATCAGAGCGGCAGCTACCAAGCTAGTAAGACCAAAGGGAAACAAAAACGAAAAACTAGGACAAGTGAGTACACAATTTCTCATGTCTCGCGAGAAAAACTGCTTTATTTGGTAGTAGTAATTATTGTTGTTGCACTCTCGGTAGTGGTTATCACAGGTTATGCAGTAATAGCAGAATCTAATTATCAACTACAAAAATTAAGCAAAAGTTTAGAAGTGTTAGCTCAAGAAAATACGGGCTTAGAAATAGAAATTAACAAATTGCGTGCGCCTGAAAGGATTATGGGAATTGCACAGCAGGAACTAGGAATGACGCTTGATAATGACAGAGTAATTGTGCTTTCAAGTTATTGATTTATTAAAGATAAATAGAGATAATAGAAATTATTAAGAGGTGATAATAATGGATTGCGCCAAGAGAATAAGACGACGTTCATTATTAATAGGTGTAATAATTACTATTATCTTTTTTTTATTGTTGATCAATACATTTTTGATTCAGACAATTAATGCAACTAGATATCGGGAGCAGGCAGCAAACAACTGGAATAATAGCTACGTACTAGAACCTGAACGGGGTACAATTTATGATCGCAATGCAACAAGGCTGGGTCATAATATCCATGCTTATACAGTGATTGCAATACTTGCTAAGAATAATCCCGCCAGGATAACTGACCCAGTTTCCGTAGCACAACAGCTATCACCGATTCTTAACATGACGGAGGGTTCAATCATTTCTTTGTTAACAAGAGATGCGTATCAGGTTGAGATTAGACCGGGAGGCTGGAAAATTACTAAGGAACAAGCTGATCAAATTAGAGAGCTGAAGATACCAGGGATTGTTCTTCGCGAGGAGAATAAACGTTATTATCCATTTGATACTTTTGCTTCTCATACGATTGGCTTTGTTAATTATGATAACCAAGCTGTCATGGGTCTGGAGAACTATTATGATGATTATTTAAGAGGTAAACAGGGACAATTAAATGTCCAAGAGGATCTGAAAGGATATAGTTTGCCAGCGGGAGAGATTCTTTTCGAGCCAGCAGTCAATGGTAATCATCTGGTTACAACTTTTGATAATACAATTCAACAATACATTGAACAGGCTTTAGATAATGCCCAGGAGCTGTATAATCCCAAAAATATGATTGCCATTGTTGCGGATCCGAACACTGGTGAAATACTTGGACAGGCAACGCGGCCAAACTTTGACTTGAATAAATACTGGGATATTGCAGATTATAATGATCTGACAATCAATTATAACTTTGAGCCAGGCTCTACCTTTAAGATATTTACTCTTGCAGCAGCAATTGAAGAGGGACTTTTTAAACCTAATGATACATTTATGTCTGGTAAAATCGAAGTGCCAGGAGGGGTAATTCAAGATCCAAATAATGGAGTCGGTTGGGGCGAGATAACTTATCTTGAGGGAACATACCGCTCAAGTAATGTCGCTTTCGTTAAACTTGGGTATGAGATGCTTAGTACAGAACAACTTTTTTCTTACATTGATGATTTTGGTTTTGGCCACAAAACTGGGATTGACTTAAAGAATGAAGCAACTGGCATGGTTAAAGGTGAAAGTCAAAGATATCCCTTAGATGTGGCGACAACTACTTTTGGACAAGGAATAGCAGTAACCCCAATGCAGATGGTAAAAGCTACTTCGATATTAGCAAATGGAGGATATTCAGTGACACCACATCTTGCCACAGGAATTAAAGATGCTAATACAGGGGAACTAATCGAAACATTTAACTACGATTCACAGGAGCGCATTATATCGGAAAAGACCGCAAGGCAGGTAAGCTCAATTCTGGAGGAGTCTGTTAATTTCGGTAATAAGGCCGGCTACATAGAGGGCTATAATGTGGCAGGGAAAACTGGAACTGCTCAGAAAGTTGGCAAAGACGGCAATTATTTATCTGGTGCTTATATTGCTTCTTTTATTGGCTATGCACCATCTCATGCGCCTGAATTATTAGTTTATGTAATTGTTGACGAGCCACAAGTCGGTACTGCTTATTATGGTAGTACAATCGCAGCACCAATCTTCACTGAAATAATGCAAAATAGCTTACGTTATATGAAAGTTCCCGTAAACAAGACAAACAATAATTCAGTCAACAAGAATGAAAATGCAATTCAGTTGAAGGATTACAGCGGGGAAGCTGTAGCTAATGCTTCAAGTAAAATTGCAGGTGCTGGATTAAAACCAATCGTTATTGGCGATGGTGATAAAATCATTAGGCAATATCCACTAGTCGGTTCAACTGTTGCTAAAGGGTCTAATTTTTATTTGATTACGGTACCTGAGAATCAGTATGTAATTGCCGACTTAACTGGCATGTCCTTGCGTGAAGCATTAGAATACTGTATGGTGCTTAACATTGATTGTACCTTTCATGGCTCAGGTTATGTTGTGAGCCAGAGTTTATCATATGGTAACACGTATAATGGTGGCAAGATGGTTTTATTTCTGGAAGATGCATCTAAAACTATTAAAGAAGAACAAGTGAATATAAATAATGAAGATTAACGATAATAATGAAGAAAAGCGATATAATTAATTATTATTGTTACTGAGGTGAAAAACATGAGATTAACAGCCTTACTCGCATCCTTAAATATTTATAAAGTATATGGAGACATCAATATCGAGATAAATAATATCTGTGTTGATTCCCGTATAACAAAACGGGGAGATTTATTTGTCTGCTTACCAGGGCATCTTGTGGATGGACACGACTATGCGACTAAAGCTGTAGAAGATGGCGCAAGTGCACTGCTGTGTGAAAGGGTACTAGCAATTGATGTCCCACAGATTATCGTGCCTAATAGTCGGAGAGCATTAGCTATCATTGCTGCGAAGTTTTATAACTACCCCTCAGAGAGGCTTCGTTTAATAGGCGTTACCGGAACAAATGGTAAAACGACTACAACCCATCTAATCGATCAGATACTAAATGATCATGAAAAAGTGACAGGTTTAATTGGCACTATTCAAATGGTGATAGCTGGAGAAGCAGAGCTACTAGAAAATACTACACCAGACATTCTAAAAATGAACGATAGTCTCGCGCGGATGTTTGATGCTGGAGTTGAATATGTATCGATGGAGGTTTCATCACACGCCCTAGAGCTGGGACGTGTTCGAGGGATAGACTTTGATGTAGCAGTCTTTACCAACTTCACCCAGGACCACTTAGACTTTCATGGTACGATGGAAAAGTATATGGAGGCAAAAACCTTACTTTTTGCACAACTCGGAAATAGTTATTTTAGCAAACATAAATTTGCAGTTATTAATGCCGATGATCCAATAAGTGAACATCTTCTGAAGAGCACTGCTGCTGAGACAGTAACCTATGGTATTGACCAGGCTGCGGATATACGAGCAAAAGAGATTAAGGTTACAGCTAATGGAACTTCCTTTCAAATAGATAGCTATGCCGGCTCTCAAGAAGTCAACTTAAAAATGATTGGCAAATTTAATGTTTATAATGCCTTAGCAGCAATTGCTGTCGGATTAGTTGAACAGATTCCTTTGGCAGCAATAATTAGTAGTATTGAGCAAATTGTTAACGTTCGCGGTCGTTTTGAACTTGTTGAGGGCGATTGGGGTTTCAGTGTAATAGTCGATTATGCACACTCGCCAGATGGGCTAGAGAATGTGTTAAGGGCGGCGCGAGAGATTACTGAGGGAAGACTTTACTGTGTGTTTGGTGCCGGTGGTGATCGGGACAAGACAAAACGTCCCCTAATGGGTAAAGAGGCGCTTGCAGGAAGCGACATTGCAGTGGTTACATCAGATAATCCACGAACGGAGGACCCCGAAAAGATTATTCTTGAAATTGTTGAAGGTATTAAAGAGATTACGAAGGACAAAAGCAGATATATAGCGATTACAGATCGCAGAGCAGCTATAGAATTTGCAATTAATGAGGCTAACCCTGGTGATTCAATTGTGATTGCTGGTAAGGGACATGAAGACTACCAGATACTTGCTAATCAGGTTATTGATTTTGATGATCGCGAGGTAGCACTTTCAGCCTTAAGGAGACGATTTAAATGAGATTAACACTTAAAGAGATAGCAGAGGCAGTTGATGGGCAACTGCTTAACGCTGAGGAAGAGCGGATTATTACTGGTGTTAGTAGTGATTCACGCAATATTAGCAAAGGAGATCTATTTATACCACTAATAGGTGCTAACTATGATGGGCATGACTTTATTTCCGATGTGATTTCTGCGGCTGCTACTGCTAGCCTCTGGAGCAAGGATCAAGCTATTTCTGATATATCAATTCCACTAATTATGGTTGCGGACCCACTGACTGCTATGCAAAAGCTTGCTCAATATTATCGAAAAAAGGTTAATCCGATTGTTATAGGTATAACTGGTAGTAATGGCAAAACAACAACTAAGGATATTCTGGCTGCGATTTTGGCTGAGCAATATAAGGTACATAGCACGAGGGGCAATTTAAATAATCATATTGGCCTTCCTTTAACAATTCTTTCGATGCCTACTGCGACAGAGGTACTAGTTGTAGAGATGGGAATGAACCAAGTTGGGGAAATTGCACTTCTGACAAAAATTGCATTACCTAATCATGTGATTTTAACTAATGTGGGCGAGTCGCACATTGAATTTCTGGGTACGGAAGAACGAATAGCCGAGGCTAAGCTAGAGATTTTGCAAGGGCTAACTAATGATGGCTTTGCAATTTTGCCGGGAGATCAGGAACTGGTCCGAGAAAAGGTAGCGAAGCTTAATTTAAGAAATATTATATGGGTAGGGCGCTCGAAAAAAAATGATAATTACATAGTAGATGTAAGTGAAAACGAACATGCCCAGCTTAACTTTACAGATATTAATGGTGACGAATATCAGCTGCCCTTAATGGGCGTGCATAATGCGGTTAACGCGCTGATGGCGATTGAACTTGCAAAACGATTAAATATTAATCAGAATATGATTAAGGCGGGTTTGGCGAAAATCCAGTTAAGTGGTATGCGGCTGGAGCTAATAAAAATAGATGAAGAGTCCATAATTTTAAATGATGCTTACAATGCTAGTCCAACTTCAATGCGCTGCAGCCTTGAATTGCTTGCCTCACTAGATAACTACAAATATAAAATCGCTGTACTTGGTGATATGTTAGAATTGGGTGCAGCAGCGGAAAAATATCATTATGAGATTGGTCGTTTAGCGGCAGAGTTAAAAATCGATTACCTGATTGTAATTGGCGACTTCGCTGAGGAAGTTATTGTTGGTGCTTTACAGAACCGTATTGGTATACGCAATGTGAAAAGGGCAGATTCTATTGAAGAGATTGTTAGTATCCTAGATAAAAGAAAAATAGGAAAGCGAGCGATTTTGCTTAAAGGTTCACGCGGGAACAGATTAGAAAGAATAGTAGAATTGTTATTACAAAAATAAAGACTGGGAGATAAGACAACATGGATTTAAAAGTTATCTTAATAACGATATTCACTGCATTTGTAATTGCTTTTATTGTTGGATTAATCATGATTCCACTACTTCGCAAATATAATATTGGGCAGTTAATACGTGACGATGGGCCACAGGAACATCTGAAGAAAGAGGGTACCCCAACTTTGGGTGGTTTAATGATATTGGTATCGCTGCTAGCTACAGTAGTTATTTTTGTTCCACTCTCTTTTAATATTAAAATATTGCTAATTGCTACCTTTGGTTTTGCCTTATTAGGATTTTTAGATGATGTCCTAATTATTGCGCGAAAAGATAATAATGGGATAAGCGCTAAGCAGAAGTTTGGTGGGCAAATAGTAATTGCAATTATACTATGTATATTTTTATATCTTCAGAACTTCGACCAGAATGTCTACATACCAGGGACTTCATTAGGCATCGATTTTGGCTGGTTTTATTGGCCTTTTATAATTTTTTGGATCGTAGGCTTTGTCAATGCAGTAAATTTGACAGATGGTCTAGATGGCCTGCTAGCAGGAAGTTCTATAATCTCTTTTCTAGCTTACCTAGTAATTAGTGTTTTTACCACGCAGTATGATATCACAATTTTTACAGCTGCCATGATAGGTGCCTTAGTTGGTTTTTTAATCTTCAATCGGCACCCAGCTAAAATATTCATGGGTGATACAGGGTCTTTGGCGATTGGCGGAGCACTTGTTACGGTTGCAATCTTAACAAAAACTGAGTTGCTCCTTATCATCATCGGTGGTCTATACGTAATAGAAACGCTCTCAGTTATTATACAGGTTTACTTCTTCCAAAGAAAAGGAAGAAGGGTCTTTAAGATGAGTCCAATTCATCACCACTTTGAATTATCGGGATGGTCAGAGTGGAAAGTGGTATTAGTGTTTTGGGGCGTTAGCTTAGTTTTTGCCTTGACCGGTCTTGCGATTGGGGTGTTAGTGTAATGTGGGATAAATTTGTTAATAAATATATGGGTAAAAAAATAATGGTCCTAGGACTTGCAAAAAGTGGTACCGCTATTGCCAAAATTCTTGCAGCTGCCGGCGCCGAGCTGATAGTCTATGACGCAAAAGAGTCAACTCTAGAGCAAGAGGAATTAGAAAAGCTGGGAATTACTGTACAGACTGGTGAGGCGCCTGTTCAACTGCTAGACGCGAGCTATTTTTTGCTAGTAAAAAACCCAGGAGTACCTTATAATAACCCCCTAGTGGAGCGAGCGTTAGAGCTTGGAGTCCCTGTGATAACAGAGATAGAATTAGCGGGTGAATTATCAGCAGCACCAATAATTGGTATTACTGGTTCAAATGGAAAGACGACTACGACAACATTAATTGGTGAAATCTTGAACTATTCGAAGCAGAAGGCTATAGTAGCTGGCAATATTGGTACTGTTTTAGCTGGAGAGGCTCGAGAGATTTCTGCCGATAAGTTTCTAGTTGCTGAGCTTAGTTCTTTTCAATTAAAGGGTACCATTAATTTTCATCCACAGATTGCTATTCTATTGAATATCTACCCAACACACCTTGATTACCATAATGGAATCGAAGATTACATAATAGCTAAAGGTAATTTATTTGCTAATCAGACTGAAGATGATTATGCAATTTTTAATAATGATTGTCGCCTTTGTAGAGAAATCAGCAAAAATGTTAAAGCACAGAAATATTATTTCTCGACCACAGGTCGTAACTCAATTGCTCAAGGTGCCTATATTGAGGAAGGGTCGGTATACTATATTGATGTTAACGGTCCGGTTAAGATTATAAATTTAACTGAGACTCGGATGCGTGGGGCGCATTTAGAAAACTTACTAGCTGCAATAATTGCAACTCGTTTAGCCGGTGCCGATTTCGAAACAATCCGCGCAGTTTTGCGCAGTTTCATGGGCGTTGAGCATCGAATAGAATATGTGCTGAGCACAAAAAATAATATATCGTTTTATAATGATTCTAAATCTACCAATGTACAAGCAACGATTACTGCCTTAGAGTTTTTTGAGGGAAAAGTAATTTTAATTGCTGGCGGTTTAGATCGTGGGATTGGCTTTACCGACTTAACCGAGTATTTTAGCAGTTCTGTTAAGGTACTCGTGGTTTATGGTGAAACAGCAGAAGAGCTTGCACAGGTAGGACGAGCTGCTGGTGTTAAGGAGATTCACATTGTTGATCGGTTGGAAAAAGCTGTAGAACTTGCGATTAAGTTGGCCCATGCTGGAGATAATATTTTGTTCTCCCCAGCAGCGGCGAGCTGGGACATGTTTAGTTCCTTTGAAGAACGCGGTAATTTATTTAAAGAGCTCGTTTGGCAAAACTACAATTAAATTAACACAGGGGATGATTTAGATGCGAGTAATAATTTCAGGTGGTGGAACAGGTGGACACATCTATCCAGCTCTAGCAATAATAGAAGAAATTAAACGGCAGCAACCGAATTCAGAATTTTTATACATAGGGACTGCTAATGGTTTAGAGAGTGACTTAATTAAACGTGAAGGAATTCCCTTTAAAGAGATTGAGGTTCAAGGTTTTAGACGTAAGCTAACTACTTATAACTTCCGTACAACTAAGAAATTTTTCAGGGCTGTCGCTCGTTCCAAGGCTTATATTAGAAATTTCCAACCGGATGTAGTGGTCGGCACAGGTGGTTATGTCTGTGCTCCAGTTCTTTACGCTGCGTCAAAACTTAAAGTGCCAACCTTCTTACATGAACAAAATATTGTACCTGGCTTAACTAATAACTTTCTGGCTCGCCATGTAGATACAATTGGTATTAGCCTGGAAGGATCTCGCAAGCATTTTAAAAATGCGGCAAAAGTTGTTCTCACAGGGAATCCAATATCTTCTGAAGTAATCTTAGCTGATGCTAAAAATGCTTATCAATTTTTGGAGATTGAGCAGGATAAGAAAATCATTCTGATTTTTGGCGGTAGCAGAGGTGCGATGCCAATTAATCAGGTAATAGTCGAACTAATTCCCCAGATTGAAAGCCGGGAATCAGAGCACTATGTCCTTGTTACTGGCGCAGTTAATTATGAAGATGTCTTAGCCCAGCTTAAGGAGCGCTATGCAAAATTGCCAAGTAATCTTGCATTATACCCTTATCTTTATAATATGTCAGAAATCTTAAAGGCTACGACTATTTTAATTAGTCGTGCTGGTGCAACAACTATGGCAGAAATCACAGCTTTAGGGCTACCTGCGATTCTAATACCTTCACCATATGTAACAAATAATCATCAGCTAAAAAATGCGCAATGGTTAGAAGAACATGGAGCGGCGATGGTTGTGAGGGAGAAGGATTTAACTGTAAAATTATTAGAAGAGTCAATTGATTATTTACTGATCAACCACGAGACATACAGTGTTAATGCACGAGAGCTCGGTATTTGCGATGCTTCTAGGCGAATCTACCAAGAGCTTGAAAGTTTACTGAAGAAATAGGTGAGATTATGTATCCATGGGTGAAAGAATTAGAGCTAAATAATATTCAGTTTTATATAGACGAAGCTTTGGCTCGGCATACCACCTGGCGTGTTGGGGGACCTGCTGATGCTCTAGTTCTACCAGCTAATCGAACAGAGCTAGTTACCACTTTAAAGATTTTGAATTCTTTTCAGGTTGAATGGAAGGTAATCGGCAACGGCTCAAATCTACTAGTAAGCGACTCTGGTTATCGTGGTGCAATAATTACTCTCACTAACGATTTTAGAGAAATTAGTATCAAAGATAGAATTATTACGGTCGAGGCCAATTATTCTTTAGCAAAACTGGCTTGGTTTGCGTTAGAACATGGTTTAGCGGGCTTGGAATTTGCTTGTGGGATTCCCGGAACAGTTGGGGGAGCAGTAGCGATGAACACTGGTGCACATAGCGCTGAGATTTCAGATATATTGCTAGATGCAGAAGTTGTTACTGCGACTGGTGCTATAGAGACATGGGCTAAGCAGGATTTCCAGTTCTCCTACCGTGACTCAGAGCTAAGACAGCAGAAAGCAATTCTTCTATCTGCGAATTTTATGCTTACAGTGGCTCAAGAAGAAGGGATCAAGTCGAAAATGACAAGCTATAACGAACGCCGTAGGAAGTCCCAACCAATTGGCTTAGCTACTGCGGGTAGTGTATTTAAAAATCCCGACCAGGTTTTTGTTGGGCAACTTATTGAAGATCTCGGGCTTAAGGGTAAGACTAGAGGAGGTGCAGAGATTTCTACAAAACATGCAAACTTCATCGTTAACACGGGCTCTGCAACTGCTCAAGATATTTGCTGGTTGATTAATCACATTAGATCTGAAGTATTTAAAAAACACGGAATTAGATTAGAGACTGAGGTTGAAATGGTAGGGGATTTTGAGTTTTGCAATTAGAGTTATGAATGTTATAATTGTGACAATTACATTTTCTGTAGGGATGGATACGGGTGGAAGCTAGTTATAATAGACAAGAATATGCAAGTCGCAGCAAACGTAATAAAAAGAAAAAAAAGAAAAAAATTATTATATTATTATTTATAATTATATTAGTTGCTGCTTTTATAATAT
>CAYZPB010000003.1:0-34205 GCA_964480445.1 uncultured Caryophanales bacterium | reverse complement strand
AAGAACGAGTCAAAAATTCACTTAATATTGGATTTGCTCAACTTGATTTGCAGCGTGAAGAGCGTACTGGAGTCCCGGAGGTTATTTATGGTGAAGGTAAAACTGCAGAGCAGCTAGTTTTAATTTTTGAAAAACTTTATCATAATGGGAATATAGTACTTGCAACACGCGTTTCCGCAGAAAAAGCTGAACACGTGAGTAAGAAGTTTCCTGAAGCCAAGTATGAAAGCTGTGGCAGAACACTGCTTGCAGCAAAATCACTGGAACCACTTTACCCAGGCTATGTTTGCGTGGTCTGTGCTGGTACATCTGACCTACCAGTAGCAATGGAGGCCTATACCACTGTAACAGCACTTGGTAGCCGTTGTGAATTGATAAGCGATGTAGGTGTTGCTGGTTTGCACCGCTTAATTGACAAAATCGATCAAATTCAAGCTGCTAATGTGGTGATTGTTATTGCAGGTATGGAAGGCGCGCTTCCTAGTGTGATCGGTGGTTTAATTAGCAAACCAATTATTGCGGTACCAACAAGTATCGGCTATGGCACAAGTTTTAATGGAATATCAGCCTTGCTTGGGATGTTAAACTCCTGTGCAAGCGGTATTTCTGTCGTAAATATTGATAATGGCTATGGAGCAGGTTATCAAGCTGGTCTGATAAATAAGTTGATAAAGAGTGAGGAAAGTTAGAATGAAAAAGATCCTTTATTTAGACTGTTTTTCTGGAATAAGTGGCGATATGACCTTGGCTGCTCTAATTGATGCTGGCGCCAACCTAGATTATATAAATCAGCAGCTTAACCTGTTATTAGCTTCTTCTATAGAATTAAAGGTAAAATCAGTTAACAAAATGGGCATTAGTGCTAAGCAGCTTAAAATCGAGCTTGACCCTGCAATGGTGCCGGTTAATCGCAACTACGCTTCAATTAGAACAATCATTGCAGAGTCTAAACTGATGCCTAATGTTAAAAAAAATGCGGGACATATTTTTCAAGTTATCGCTACAGCTGAAGCTAAAATTCATGGTGTTCCAATTGATCGGGTGCATTTTCATGAGATCGGAGCAATTGACTCGATTATTGATATTATCGGCGTGTCACTCGCGCTGGAGGATTTAGAAATTGCAGAGATTTTTGCTGCAGCAATTCCACTTGGTAGTGGCAGCATAGATATGGAGCATGGCATCTATCCAAATCCTGCACCAGCAACAATCGAGATCCTGAAAGGTAAACCCGTAAACTTTTTAGACCTACAGTATGAGATTACAACACCGACAGGTGCTGCTATTATCACAGCATTAACTAACTCAATAGTTAATATGCCACCATTAAATGTTGAGACAATTGGCTACGGTGCAGGCTCAATCGATCTTCCTGATCGGCCGAATGTGCTAAGGGCTTATGTGGGCACAGGTGAGCAGTTTTCTTATCAGCAACCAGATTTTAGATTCCAGAAATTTAACGAACAACTAAATAAAAATGAAATCCCAGTAACAAAGAATAATAACCAAGGATAGATTGTTAACTTTGAAAAGTTCGTTCTCATTTGATACAATATACAGACTTCTTATTATGTTATTACTCTTTATAATAAGAAAAGAAGCGGAGGTCAATTAAATGAAAGAAAAAGCAATAATAAAAGTTGAAAAAAGAGCGATAGCGAATAGTCGCGATAGTAAGAGGTTAAGAAGTGAAGGCTACGTACCAGGGAGTGTTTTTGGTAAGGAGCTTGATGCGTTTTCAGTAAAGTTTAAAGAAAGTGATTTTAGAAGGAGTCTTAATAAATTCGGCAGAAACTATTTGTATACTGTCGATTTAAAGGGTGGAAAAAAATATACAGTCATGCTTAAAGACATTCAAGAAGACCCAATCACTAATCAGCTACTAAGTGCTAATTTCCATCAAATCTCGCTTTCTGAGGAAATGAGAGCGACATTGGAAATTGGAATTCTTGGTAGAGAGGAACTAGAGGATAGAAAATTGCTAGTAGTTAGACAATTAGACTCAATCCCAGTCAGAGGATTGCCTCAAGATATGCCAGATCATATTAATATTGACGTTACTGGTCTAGAATTAGGAGATCACATTACCATTGCAGATATTGATTTCCCTAAAGGCATTACAGCTGAGGTTGAACTCGACCAAGTTGTCATATCAATCAATGATGCTACAGAACAATTTGAAGCAGAAGAGGCTGAAGCTGAAGCTGATACTATAGAGGCAGCAGCAGATAGTGTAGAAATAATTGGAGAGTCTGAAGATAACGAAGAAGATTAAAAATATCATAATATAAAAAACAAAAGGCACTATCCTTATTAAAAGGATAAGTGCCTTACTTTTTAATCCCTCACTCAAATATATTCATTAAATATCCATAACCTTCTGTTTTCATACTTTCGAAATCAACAAACCTTAATGCCCCACCATTGATACAGTATCTCCGGCCACCTTGATCTTTTGGTCCATCCATAAATACGTGACCTAAATGAGAATCTCCGATTCGACTTCTTACTTCAACTCTTTTCATTCCAAGCGAGTTATCTTCTAATTCAATTACAGCGTTTTTATTTATAGTTTTTGTGAAACTAGGCCAGCCAGTACCCGAATTAAATTTAGCTTGAGATGAGAATAAAGGCTCTCCTGTAACTATATCAACATAAATACCTTTATCATATAGATTGTTATACTCATGGCTATGAGCTCTCTCAGTAAACCCATTTTGTGTGATTTGATACTGTTCCTCACTCAACGTGTCTCTTATTTCATCGTCGGATGGTTTATTATAGCGACTTATTGGTTCATCAGCCAAAGTTAAATCTATAGAGCATTTTTTGTCAGGGTTTTTAGCAAAATAATCTTGATGGTAAGCCTCAGCTCGATAGAAGTTCTTAAGCGGCTCGACTTCTACCACGATCGGATCAGCATATTTTTTTTGTTCTGCACTTACAAGGTCCTCAATAACACTTAACTCAGACTCATCAGTGTAATAAATCCCTGTTCTATATTGTGTCCCCATATCATTCCCTTGTTTATTTAATGATGTAGGATCTATGATCTTAAAATAATAAAGTAATATACTTCCTAAATCAATTGCTTCGGGGTTGTATCTGACTTCAACAGTCTCTGCATGATTAGTAGCCATGTGAATTACATCTTCATAGGATGGATTTTCTGTATTCCCATTAGCATAGCCCGATATAACATCTATTACACCATCTACTCTTTCGAAAAATGCTTCAACACACCAAAAGCAACCGCCAGCTAAATAAATAACTTCAGAATCGCTCGCATTGTAGTCCTTATCTGGACCCTCATCAACCAAATCATTCTCATTATTAATCAAATAAATTACGAATAGTAGCAAAATAATTAATATCGCACTGATTATAACAATATAAATGGGTTTCATTTTATCCCCTCCTTATATTTGTATGCAGAAATTATTTTTTCAAGTGGCGATAGGCGATCGCTCTTGCCTGCGCATAGACATTCTTTAAGGCAACTTTTTCTTTTTGTGCAATCGCGGCGCACTCCTCGTATTCTGGAGAAAATTGAACAATCTGTCCATTTCTGATGCCGATTTTTACAAGCACTTCTCCCCATTCAGTCATTACTGAAAGATACTCTCTTGCTAAGCGTTCAACATTGTAGGGTGTGTAACGAACACCTAAGGTAGTAGTTTCCGTAAATAAGAGCTCTACTACTTCCTCCCGCACACTATCTTGACAGATAACACTAAGTATCTGACCAGGACGATTCTTCTTCATATAAACCGCTTGTAAATAATATTCATTCACACCAATCTCCTCAAGTTTCAGGCAAATATATGTAAAAAATTCAGGGTTCATATCATCTAATGAAACCTCAATCTTCCACATCGCGCGATCGGTATGTTCTAAGTTGGAACGACCTTTTTTATAGTGTTGATCACCCATCATGTTAATCCACCTCACTAACTAAATTTTAGATAGTTTCCGGGCTCTTTATTCCGAGTATCCCTAATCCGTGCCTGATTACATTTGCTGTCAACTTCGCTAGGGCAATTTTCGCATTTCGCTCCGCTAAGTTTTCTGTAAGCACACGTTCTTGATGGTAAAATTGATTAAATACTGCACTAATATCTAGTAAATACCTTGACAGCACTGATGGTTCAAGACGTGCTGCCGCGCGCTCGATTACTTCCGGGTATTGACCCAGTAGATAGATTAACTCCCAGCTAGCAGTGCTTTCAAGGTACTCTCCCTCAATTGTTTCCATATCTTGCTCAGTCACTTCAGATCTTCTTAATAGGCTCTGAATTCGTGCATAAACGTACTGAATATAGGGGCCCGTTTCCCCCTCGAAATTTAAGGCTTCCTCCCAGGAGAAGTTAACTTCATGTAGACGATTATTTTTTAAATCATTAAATACAACGGCACCAACACCGACTGCTTCAGCAACTGCTTTTCTGTTCTCTAGTAAGGGGTTTTTTTCTTCGATAATCTGGTCAGCCAACTCAATACTTTTCTGTAGCACTTCTTCTAGTAGGACAACAGTTCCCTCCCTAGTAGACATTTTTCTGTTATCAAAAAGCATCAGGCCAAAAGAAACGTGAACCATTTGCTCGCTCCACTCGTAACCCATTTTCTTTAAAACCGCAAATACCTGCGCAAAATGAAGTTTTTGCTCGTTACCAACCACGTAAAATGCCTTGTCAAAATCGAATCTATCCTTACGATAGAGTGCAGCGGCAAGATCCCGTGTCGCATAGATTGAAGAACCATCCTTCTTTCTAATGATTACCGGTGGCATCTCTTCACCTAGATCTACAATCTGTGCCCCATCACTCTCTTCAAGCAATCCCTTTTCTGTTAACTCATCAATAACGCGGTCCATTTTGTCATTATAAAAACTCTCGCCCATATAATAGTCAAATTTAACGCCAAGCAAATCATAAATTTTATTAAATTCTTTTAAGCTCTCCTCAACAAACCATTCCCAGAGACGAACAGCTTCCGCATCGCCTTCCTCCAGACGCCTAAACCAAACCCGTGCCTCTTCATCAAGTTCTGGTTTGTTCTCCACCTCTTCATGAAACTTCACGTAAAGGTTTACTAGCTCTTGAATTGGGTTCGCTCTTATTGCCTCTTCATTACCCCATTTTTTATAGGCAACAATTTCCTTGCCAAATTGAGTCCCCCAATCACCAATATGATTAATGCCGACCGTCTTATAAGCACACGCCTGATAAAGATTCTTAATTGCATTTCCAATCATCGTTGACCTTAAATGGGGTAAACTGAATGGTTTTGCAATGTTAGGCGAAGAATAATCAATAATCACTGTTTTCCCCTTGCCCTGCTCATTCTCGCCATAAACATGTTCAGAAAAAAGAGCCGCCGCTAGCAATTGTTCAGCATAAACAGCTCGCTTAAAGAAAAAGTTTAGATAAGCACCAACAACCTCCACACGAACTTGCTTGTCATCTATTTGTTCTCCTAGTTCAGCGGCAATTAATTGCGGTGATTTCCTGTACTCTTTTGCTAAGGAAAAACAGGGAAAAGCAATGTCCCCCAAATCACGGTTTGGTGGTATCTCCAGAAGTTGATATATTTGTTCCTGCTTTAACTCCAAATGTTTACATAAAAGATCTGTAATGTAGTTCTTCAATGAGCTGCCTCCAATAAAAGTTATTGTATTTAATTAATTATACACAATATTTTTTGTTATGAACAAGGTTTAATGATATTATGTAAATTAATAATGTCATAAGATACTAACAGTATCGTTTGAAAAATCTAAAAATTCTGGAGGTTACAAGGATGCCCATCGATTTTAACTATAATGGAAAAGAATACCCGACTTTAGTCCAGCTTGGCAATGCCTTACCAATTAATACCGCTAAGCTTGTTCAATGGACAGATGATGCAGACCGCTTTGCTGCTGAGGCCGGTTCTCTTTGCTATGAAAGCAAGCCACATTTACAGATTGTTGATCATTGCCGAGATAGTGGACATAATACAGTACTTGAACATAACCTTTTCTCCTTCATCAAAAAGGTCCCGATATTTGTTGCAAGACAGGATATGCGTGCGAGACATGCTAGTTATGATGAACGCAGCTTAAGATATGTGCGACTAGATGATGGTGGATTTGAGTATTATATCCCACCTGTACTGCGCAGAAAGGGTAAGGAAGAGGAATTAAATGATTGGGTTCAACATCATGAAAAAACCTTCGCCATGTATTGTAAGTATACTGATGAGGAACTAATGGAGAATGAGCATGCGCGGTCAATCTTGCCACTTGGGACAGCAACAATCTATGTCGACTCAAGAAATGCTATTGGTTGGCGACATCACATTATGAAAAGACTCTGCTTACGCGCACAGACAGAGATTAGATTATTATATCGTTCGATTACTGACCAATTAGTTGAAGTTTCACCGCGTCTTTTTGGTGATTTGGATATGCCTTGTTATATGAATCAAGGCTGTGGCGAGACCCGTACTTGCGGTTTAATTGAATTAGATCCAGTAACCAGACGAGCATTAGTTTATGAGAAGAAGCTTACAGGGAAAAAGAAATAATGCGCAGAGTACTTTAAAATATTCCTTCAATTATAAGTTTAATTGCAATTATAATGAGCACTAAGCGAAGAATTAATACTAAAGTGTTGCTCCTTAAACGTGCCGCGATGCTTGGACCAATGGCGCCACCAATATAGGCACCTATCCCAATTGCAATTACATATAATAAAATGAAATTACCCAGAAAGACATGAGAAAGACTGCCAATGATACTGGTCAGCAGAATAACAAACATCGATGTGGCTGCGGCAATATGTACTGGAAATCTGAAAAGAATAATCATCATCGGTACATAAATGGAGCCGCCGCCGATGCCAAAAATCCCTGCTAAAAAACCTGCCACTGCAGAGACAATTATCACAAAATAACTATTATAACTATAGTTAAATTTTTCCCCCTGCAAGCTAAATGAGCGTGAAATATTATTCCTTATCTTTAGAGGTTTTATTCTATCCTGAATTGATAATAAGTAGTTTGTAAAAAGCATAAAAACCCCAAACAGAATATAAAAAAGACCACCTGCGATAAATTCTCCTACAATCGCACCAAGTACAACTGCAGGACCGGCACCGATAAACAAAATTAATCCTGTCTTAAAATGAATGCGCTTATGTTTATAATTAGTCATTGTTGAGGCAGCTGACGTAAAAATAATTGCCATCAAAGAAAGAGCAACAATCTCTTGGTGCTCTAATGGTTGAATAAACCATCCCATATCGCTAAAAAACAATAGGATTGGAACGGTTATAATTCCACCACCTAGCCCAATCAAGCTGCCAAAAGTACCAGCAACAAGCCCTAAAATAATAAGTAATAAAAAGTCCATATCTTCCGATTCACTCCAAATATTTATATACTTCCAGATTATATCAACTACTAGTATTAAAGTCTTATTCTCGAAATAATTGATGATAAATTTATCTTATTATATGAGTTTATCACATCAAGTAGTTCAAATTTTTGATATTAAATAAATAAAGGAATAGGAGAATTTGATATGAAAAAAAATAAATCTAAATACATAATTAAATACTTTATTACCACATTTCTTATCTTTGGATTATTACTAAGTTCTGGATGTTCAGATCTTAAGGCAGATAATGATGAAAATACCAGTATTGGAATACTTAAGCTAGAACAAAGTAATTATGAAAATATTAATGAATTACTTAATAAACAAAAGGATGTTTATGCTATTTCTTGGTTAAGCGATAAAAATTATGTAGCCTTTGTAAAGGGAGATACCACCTCATTATTTGGACAAATGTATATTTGGAAGGTTGGAGATAAAGAATCAGTATTGGTGGAAGGATTAAATGATCGGATATGTGAATTAAAACCGTCTCCAAATGATAAATACTATTTAATAGATATCGGGACATCAGTTTCTAGAACAAATGTTATTTTTTCGGTTAGAGAAAATAAAGAAGTTGGTCGAATAGGTGTAGTGGGAATGGGATATTGGACATATGATTCCAAATATTTAATAAGTGCGTCTATAAGTGAAATTCAACCAATAATTCAAACCGAATTAGAGGGGACAACAGATTTAACCTTATATAATATCGAAACAAAAGAAAAAGTAATACTTGAAACAGGCACACCTGATTATTACTTCTTGGCTTGGGAACAAGAAGATGATGGAACGATAATTTATTATAAAAAGTATTTTAAATACCATGATTTAGATGAAGAACTAAAGTACATCTATAAATCTAAATAACGCCTACCCGATCGACCCTTCCATATCAAAATTTATTAAGCGGTTCATTTCAACTGCATACTCCATCGGCAGCTCTTTAGTAAATGGCTCGATGAAACCCATAACTATCATCTGTACTGCATCATCCTCAGAAATTCCACGACTCATTAAGTAAAATAATTGTTCCTCGCTGACCTTGCTCACCGTCGCTTCATGCTCCAGCACTGACCTATTATTAAATACTTGATTAGTTGGTAAGGTATCCGACGTTGATAAATCGTCAAGGATTAATGTGTCGCACTTAATATTTGATTTCGATTTCACTGCGGCCTTGCCAAAATGTGCTAGTCCGCGATAGTTTGCTTTTCCACCACGACGGCAGATTGACTTGGAGATAATTGTAGAAGTACAACCTTCTGCTAGATGAATTACCTTCGCACCAGCATCCAGTATCTGTCCCTTATCGGCGACGGCAATTGAAAGAATATTTGCTTTTGCATTCTTGCCTTTCATAATTACTGTAGGATATTTCATTGTAATTTTACTACCAATATTCCCATCTACCCACTCTACAGTCGCTCCTTCTTCAGCTACCGCACGTTGCGTAACAAGATTATACATATTATCCGACCAATTCTGAATTGTTGTATAGCGAACATAAGCATTCTTCTTAGCAATTATCTCCACTACACCTGTATGAAGTGAATTAGAGCTATAACTTGGAGCAGTACAACCCTCTACATAGTGAATTGAAGCTCCCTCATCAACAATAATTAATGTTCGTTCATGTTGACTCATATTCTCTGTGTTGATACGAAAATAAGCCTGAAGCGGTGTATCGATTACGACTCCCGGCGGAACATAGATAAAACTTCCACCAGACCAGACAGCACTATTTAAGGCAGAAAATTTATTATCAGCTGTTGGTACTACTGTCGCAATATATTCTTGAACCAACTCAGGATATTGGCTAATGGCAGAATCTGTATCAAGAAAAATTACTCCCTTATCCACTAACTCCTGCTGCATATTATGATAAACAACCTCCGATTCATACTGCGCAGAAAGACCACCTAAATACTTTTCCTCTGCTTCTGGTACGCCTAAACGGTCAAAGGTATCCTTTATTCCCTCCGGTACGTCCTGCCAAGAATCTTCAACACCTTCAGACGCTCTAACATAATAAGTAAGATCATTTAAATCAAGGTCACTTAAATCAGGGCCCCAATTCTGCATCGGTTTTTGATAAAATTTCTCTAAGCCAGCTAAGCGAAAATCGAGCATCCATTTCGGCTCTTTTTTCTCCTGAGAAATCACGCGTACAACCTCTTCGCTTAATCCCTTTTCTGTCTTAAAGATAGAAAAATCCTTATCACGAAAACCATATTTATACTCATCACTTATCTTTGGCACTTTATCAGTCATCTTCTCACCTCTTGCTTGTATCTATTTCCTTAAAAATTTCATCCTCATCTAAGTCCCGCTGCTTACAGCCACACTCTAAATCATAGTCGCAGCCTTCACAGACACCTTTTTCCATCGCTTTCCAAGAAAGTGTTGCACATCTTATTCGCGCCGGAAATTTGCAGACACCTTGTAAGGCTTCTATATCCTCGAAGCCAGTGGTATCTACCTCTTCACCCACCATCATCTTCGAAAAACGATTAGCCATGTCAAGCGCTTCATCGGCCTTCTTTCCAATTATCGCTTCAGTCATCATTGATGCTGATGCGATACTGATTGAACAACCTTCACCATCAAATTTAGCATCAGTAATTATACCATCGTCAATTTTTAATTGTAATTGAATCTGGTCACCACAGCTCGGATTCTTCAACTCAATCGTTGCATCCGCATTCTCCATTTGACCACGATTTCTAGGCGTTTGGTAATGATCCATTATAACTTTTCTATATAAATCATCAAGCGAAGCCATTGGCAAAATACCCCTTTGTTTTTTCTATTGCAGCATAGAGAATATCAATCTCTTCAATCGTATTATACAGATAAAAGCTAGCTCTTGCAGTTGAAGAGACCTGTAAATGTTTATTTAACGGTTCTGCACAATGATGACCAGCCCTTATCGCAATCCCCTCAAGATCTAAAGCTGTAGCAATATCATGTGGATGAACTCCGTCTAAATTAAAAGAGATTAAAGAACTGCGATTAGTTCTTGGTCCATAAATGGTAATCCCTTCAAACTTTTCAAATCTATCCATAGCATAGTTAATAAGTTTGTTCTCATGCGCCTCAACCTTGTCCATCCCTATTTCCTCAAGGAAATCAATCATCGCCCCAAGACCAATCGCACTAGCAATCGGCATCGTCCCTGTCTCAAATTTTAAGGGAGTTTCCTTCCAAGTAGAATCGTAAAGTCCAACCATATCAATCATCTCTCCACCAAACTCTACTGGTTCCATTTGGTCGAGTAGCGCTTTTTTACCGTATACAACACCTATACCAGTAGGTGCGCCCATTTTGTGACCAGAAAATACGAGAAAGTCACAGTCTAATTCAAGTACATCGACTCGTTTGTGGGGAACACTCTGTGCAGCATCAACTAGAACCGGTGTGCCTTTCTGATGAGCAATTTCAATAATTTCTTTAATCGGATTAATCGTACCCAACAGATTAGAAACATGAGTAATTGCAAGCATTTTAGTTCGCTCATTAATCATTTCCTCAACATCAGAAAGCTTAATCGTTCCATCGGGCTGCAGCGGTAAGTATTTCAGGACTGCTTTCCTCTTTTTAACTAGTTGCTGCCAAGGTACAATATTACTATGGTGTTCCATGATGGAGATTAATATTTCATCCCCCTCATTAACATTTTCCATACCATAGCTCTGTGCAATAAAATTAATACCGCTTGAAGCACCGCGGTTAAAGATTATCTCGTCTTTGCTTTTAGCATTGATAAATTTACGCACTTTTTCACGTGCATCCTCATAAGCATCTGTAGCCAGTAATGCAAGCTTATGTGAACCGCGATGAACATTAGAGTTATAGGTTCGATAAAAATTATCAACTGCATCAATAACTGCGAGTGGTTTCTGAGCCGTAGCAGCGCTATCTAAATACACAAGTTGCTTTCCATAAACTTTCTCTTTTAGAATTGGAAATTGCTCTCTTATCTCTTTATCAATCATCCCAACAACTTCCTTTCTATAATCTCTTCTAGTTGATCCTTCATAGCTTCGATTGGCGTACGTGAAACCACCGCCGCTAAGAAACCATGTATTATCAATCGCTCCGCCTCTTCATGAGAAATTCCGCGGGACATAAGGTAGTAAATATCTTCCGGATCTACTGGCCCAACGCTTGCAGCATGACCAGCCACAACATCGTGCTCCTCAATTAACAGAATTGGATTAGCCTCGCTACGCGCTTTCTCACTAAGAATTAATATTTTTATTGATTGATCCGTTTCCGATTTACTCGCATCTTTATTCATTTTAGTTATCGCGTTAAAAACCCCACTCGCTTCATCACGCATTATTCCCCTAAAGACTATAGTGCTCTCAGTAGCTCGGGCGTTATGTTCTGCAGTAGTGTTAAAGTTTCCTCCCTGTTCACCTGTTCCGATAAAAATTGTTTTGGCGTCAATTTTTGCATTTTCGCCTTGAAGCGTAAACAAATTATTAGCAGTTGTCTCGCCATCATTCATCTCACTAATCACCCACTCTAAACTTGCATCATCAGCAAGAGTAGCTTGTCGGTGCGTATAGTCTTTTACATTTTTGTTAAAGCTATGATTTGAGAACACTTCAACACTTGCACCTCGTTCTAAATAAATCTCTGAAATGCTATTGTATTGCACATTTATTTCCTCGGAAATAGACAGGTGCGTATCAATATAAGAAAAACTACTATTTTCTTCCGCTACAACAATCGTATGCGGCATCATTTTCGCCTCTGTTCCAATAAAAACAACCTGTATCGGTGATTCAATAACCACATTTTTGGGCACAAAAAGAAAAATCCCATCATTCCAAAGCGCTGCATGTAGAGCTAGCTCAGGCGTTTTTGCGATCTCTATCGCTTGCATAAAATATTTGCGCACCAAAGCTGGGTATTTACGTGCTGCATTTTCAAGCGTTGTAAAGTTAACCCCCTGTTTCAAAAGCTCGGGCGAAAGATGTTTATATAAAACAGTATTATTGTTATAGACAATAATACTTCGATTATCAGTGTTAGAGTTTATGATAAATTGAAGTTGCTCCGGAAGCAGGTCCAGCTGTGGCTCTGCTAATGCTTCTTCTTCTAGTGGAATTAATCCAGCGTTCGTATAATCATCAACTAACTCAAAATAATTCTTTAACCCCTCTAGCCGGATCTCCTGCAGCCATTCTGGTTCACCTAACTGCTTGGACCGATTAACGAGTGTCGACATAACAAAAGCTGTATCTACTTTATTGCTCATCTATACCCCTCCTCGCCAGCTATAGCAAGCTATCTGTCACTTCTTTTAAACCTAATTCCTCTCGTAACCATTCATAGCCTTCTGCTTCTACCCTACGCGCTAGCTCTGGTCCTCCCGAACGAACAATTTTGCCCTGCATCATAATATGCACAAAATCGGGCTCGATATAGTCTAATAACCTCTGATAATGAGTTATGATTAGAAACCCTCTTTCTTCTGAGCGCAGCTTGTTAACACCTGTTGATACGACCCTTAAAGCATCGATATCCAGTCCCGAATCAATCTCATCAAGAATAACAAATTGCGGTTCCAGCAGCATCATCTGCAGAATTTCGTTTCGTTTTTTCTCACCACCAGAAAAACCTTCATTAACATAGCGTTGTGAAAAAGATTCGTCAATTTCTAAGTATCTCATCGTCTTTTCCATCTCGCGAATAAATTTAATTAATGAAATTTCATTGCCAGGTCCACGTTTCGCATTAATCGCACTGCGGATAAAGTCAGCATTCGTCACACCGGTAATCTCGCTAGGATATTGCATTGCTAAAAACAATCCGCTGCGCGCACGCTCAGCTGTTGACATCTTCAATAAATCTTCATCATTAATCATTACCGTGCCAGAGTCGACTGTGAAATTAGGGTGTCCCATTAACGTTGCTGCTAAGGTGCTCTTACCAGCTCCATTTGGCCCCATAACCGCATGGACCTCGCCACCTTTAATCTCTAATTCTATCCCCTTTAAAATCTCTTTGCCTTCAACAGAGGCTCTTAGATTGTCTATTTTCAGTGCAGGTTGGGTCATTCTATTTACCACCGTCCTCTTCACTATCCTCTTTACCATTATCTTCGCTACCCACTTCAACTAGCTCTTTTTCAACTAATTCTTTTTCTTCGCTAATTTCCTCGCGTTGAAGTGTAACACTTTCTTGGCGACTACTGCTCTGTTTAATATTGCTACTTTTAAAAATAAACAGCAAACCAATAATTATTAGAACAAGCGCAACAAGATAGTCTTTACTTAATACGATAAAGTATCTAAAATAGTACATTAAATCAATTGGTAAAATCTGATTCAACAAGAAAAATAGTCCAAACAAAATAAATATTGTACCAAGAATTAATAGCCCCCGACGACTAGATTGAGCAGGCTCTCCGTCAGTTATTGCAACATCGGGCTCTGGCATAACTATTGCAGCAATTACATAGATAATAAACAGGGGGAAAAACAATCCTGGGATTAGTAATAATAAAACAAAGCCAAATCTTAACCAAGCTGAACTAATTCCAAAATATTCTGCCACCCCACCGATAACTCCACTTATAATTTTGTTTGATGATTTAGTTAAACGTTCCATTTAACGTAACCTCCTTCAGATAATGCTTAATTTTATCACATAAAAATTACCTAACTATACTTTCATAATAAGCTACAATTAATTACTCATCTTTTTCAAACAGTTTGTTTTCCTTGCCAGCAAGTAATCTTTGGATGTTAGATTTATGACGAAAAATTGCAAATAATACTATCAAGGTTATACCTATCTTAATAGTTAATGAATCTCCTGGAGAAAACCAAGAGATTAGAGCAACTGAACCAGCAGCGATTATTGATGAAAGTGATGGGTATTTTGTAATAATCACAAAAATTACAAACAAGAGAATTCCCGCAAGACCAGCAATCCAGTTCATCGATAATACTGCGCCAACACCGGTTGCTACGCCTTTGCCACCCTGGAATTTCATAAAAAGTGAATAGGAATGGCCGATAACTGAACCCGCTGCTGCAACTACCATAAGCAGGTCTCCGCCATAGATACCAGCAAGTAGAGCAGGCAAGAATCCCTTTAATAGATCACCTAGAAAAACTACAATTCCTGCTTTTTTCCCTAACACTCTAAAGGTATTTGATGTGCCAATGTTTCCACTACCTAAGGTTCGAATATCTTTTTTCATTATTTTGGAAACAATTAGCCCGACAGGGATTGAACCCAGCAAATAACTTAATAGAAATGTAATTACATACGACACTTCTTCACCTCTCTTAGCTTTCAATAGTTATATAATATCAAATTTTCGACATAATAAATATAGGTAAATGTAGTTTTCTAAATTTTACCCCTAGCAATTGCTAAGATACACCTTTTATCATGTGCATTTTTATTATAGTTGTTTATCTTATTTCGGCAAGCTGATGATAAACTGAGTACCCTTATTTAGCTCGCTCTTTACTTCAATAGTTCCAGAGTGCGCTTCTACATAGCCCTTAGCAATCGATAAGCCTAAACCTGTTCCGCCATCATCGCGTGAACGCGAGCTATCAGTTCGATAAAAACGATCGAATATATATTGTAACTGCTCTTTTGCAATCCCCGGCCCAGTATCAGCAATCACAATTTCAATCGAATCTAACTCTGGCTTATCTATAAGTTGAATCGACACTTCTCCACCTGCTGGCAGTAGACGGACCGCATTACCTAAGAGATTAATAATTACCTGTTTAATTCGGTCCGAATCAATAGTTGCAGTAGTCTGTTTGTTACCATGCAGTTTAATTGACACGTCTTTTTCTTCCTCAACCCAGGCAAAATTATCAACTACACTTTTTAATAGTTGATAAATATTCGTCTCTGCACGCTTCAAGGAAAGTTGCCCCGCCTCGGCAAGACTTAGTTGTTGAAGATCATCTACTAGACGGTTCAAGCGCTGCACTTCATCGGACAGACTAATATAAAATCGACTATCTGGTTCAACAGTACCTTCTTGTACTAATTCCAGTTCGCCAGCAATTATCGAAATCGGCGTACGTAGTTCATGGGCAACATCGGCTATTAACCCTTTACGATTAGCTTCAGTTTCTGCTAATTTTTCTGACATCTCATTGAGTGAATCAGCAAGTTCTTGAAATTCATCCTCTGTACCAAGTTCAATGCGATAGGCACGATCACCCTCAGTTAAGTGTCTAAGCGCTGTCAACAGTTTGTTTAGTGGCTTAGTCATCTGGTTAGAGAAAATAATACTTAGTATTATTGCGACAATTAATGAAATTACCAAACCGATAAGAACAGAATTAATCATTGCATCTTGGAATTGTTGTTCGATTGTTATCAAACCTTCAATATTGCGTTTAATGTAAACTGCTTCACCAATCTTTATATTGTTAAGTATAAGCTCTTGTTTTATTCCTTGAACAGATTCAATGTCCCTTCCTAAATAACGATTATCAGTGTCGCCAACTATAACACCTGTCCTATCAGCTACAACTATCGCTAAATGATTGTGCGCTCCGCCAAAACCGCCCATGTTAGCGCTATTATTTTTACCACCTGGACCCTTTCCCTGTCCTGGCTTCTGCCCGCCAATAATGCCAGCGCCTTGTCCAGATGCTAATAAAGTTTGAACATTATCCCATCCGTCATTATTCTGATAATGCTCAACCAGCAAACCATTCCAGAGAGCAGCTTCTTGTAGTATGTTCTTATCCAGGTACTCATCAAAGTTATCGACCATCTGATTGTGGAAATAAACAGCCTGAACCAGACCCATCACTAACAGAACACTTATAAAGGCAATAATCAATTTACTTCTTAGTTTCATTCCTCTGCACCAAAACGATAGCCGATGCCATAAACTGTTAAAATATGTTTCGGGTTCGCTGGATCCTCCTCAATCTTTTTTCGTAAATTACTAACGTGTGTATCAATTGAACGCTCGTAATTAATATATTCTTCGCCCATTGCTATGTTCATTAATTGTAATCTACTAAAAACGCGCCCTGGTTTCCTAGCTAAGGCTAGCAGAATTTTGAACTCGGTTGGTGTTAAATTAGCTGTCTCACCGTCTATATAGGCTTCGTATTCTTCCGGATTGATTATTAAATTTCCCCGAATAATCTGCTCCGGTCTAGAATCTTCCTTATATTCGTAGCTACCATCAGATCTGCGTAGGACGGATTTTATCCGTGCCGTTAATTCGCGCAAACTAAAGGGCTTTGTTATATAGTCATCGGCACCTAGTTCAAGACCAAGCAGCTTATCAATCTCCTCAGTTTTGGCAGTAAGCATAATCACTGGTAAATGATTATCCACATTCCTAAGTTCACGTAGTGTCTGGTAGCCATCCATAACTGGCATCATCAGATCAAGCACAACTAAGTCTACAGATTCATTTTTTACCTGCACTAGGGCTTCTGCCCCGTCGCCAGCTTGTAGGACCTGATAACCCTCATTAGTTAAATGCTGTTTGATTAACTCTCTAATTTTGATTTCATCATCAACAACTAAAATTGTTTTCGCCATTGTAATAACCTCCATCTATAATGGTAGTTCACAAGTTTAAAGAACTGGTTAATATGTTGTTAAGATTACATTAAGCTTTATAATACTATTATATTCACTTTGACTAGTTAAATGCTATTCATTTTTTGTTCAAAATAAGATAAACTAAATAAGATGCACAAATTGGACTATTTGAATATAATTTATCAATTTATTATATTAATCAACTAATACCGAGGTGAAAGAGATGAATATTAAAGAAATTAACAAGATATTAGTTGCCAACAGGGGCGAGATCGCAACACGAGTATTTCGTGCTTGTACTGAACTTGGAATTACAACTGTTGCAATTTATTCAGAAGAGGATGAAGTTTCTCTTCACCGTTTTAAAGCTGATGAAGCATATCTTGTTGGTGAGGGAAAGGGACCAATTGATGCTTATCTAGATATTGAGGGGATTATCGCTATTGCCAAGCGCAATGATGTTGATGCTATCCATCCTGGATACGGCTTTTTATCAGAAAACGAACTATTTGCCAAACGTTGCTCAGAAGAGAATATTATCTTTATCGGGCCAGACGTTGCTCATATTCGTATGTTTGGGGATAAACTTGAAGCAAGGAAGGCAGCACTTGATAATGATATACCAATAATTCCAGGAACAGAGGAACCGTTAAAAACAACGCAGGAAGCGATTGATTTTGCTGATAAATATGGTTATCCAATTATGATTAAAGCAACCTCTGGTGGCGGTGGACGTGGTATGCGTATTGTTCATGCAGGTGATGATCTAGCACATGCGATCGAACGTGCACGTTCAGAGGCCAAGTCCGTTTTTGGTAATGACGAAGTCTATGTTGAAAAATTCTTAGTTGAACCTAAACATATTGAAGTACAAATTATTGGTGACCAGCATGGTAATGTTGTTCATCTTTATGAACGAGATTGTTCGATTCAACGACGTCATCAGAAAGTTGTTGAAGTTGCACCTTCATTTTCCTTGTCGTCTGAGCTGAGATGCCAGATAACTGGAGCGGCCTTAAAATTAATGAAAAATGTCGGCTATATAAATGCTGGAACAGTTGAGTTCCTCGTAGCTAATGATGAGTTTTATTTTATTGAGGTTAACCCTAGAATTCAAGTCGAGCACACTATTACCGAAATGATTACGGGAATCGATATTGTGGCAACACAGATTAAAATCGCTGAAGGATATCCACTGGATCATGAGGAAATTAGGATAGAGTCGCAAGAAGCGATTAAAGTGAATGGCTATGCTATTCAGTGCCGAATCACTACTGAGGATCCGGAAAATAATTTCATGCCAGATTACGGTAGAATCAATGTTTATCGTTCGGCAAGTGGATTTGGCATTCGCCTTGATGCTGGTAGCGCCTTTCCTGGTGCAATCATTTCACCACACTATGATTCTTTACTAGTTAAGGTTTCCTCACATGGTCCATCGCCTAAAGATGCGGCGGCAAAAATGGCGCGAACCCTTAAGGAGTTCCGAGTCCGTGGTGTTAAAACAAATATACTCTTCTTATTAAATGTTGTTCAACACCCTAACTTTTTAAGTGGGAATTATAGTACAACCTTTATTGATACACATCAAGAACTATTTGAATTACCTGTTCGCCGCGATCGGGCAACAAAAATAATAACATATGTAGCTGATGTAACAGTTAACGGCTACCCAAATATAAAAGGTATCGATAAACCACACTTTGATAATCCGCGCTTGCCGTTAGTGGATATTGATTCAGCCTGTCCTGTAGGCACGAAGCAATTACTAGACGAGCTAGGTGTAGAAAAATTTTCTCAGTGGATTCTTGACCAGAAAAAAGTACTTCTAACAGATACAACTATGCGCGATGGACATCAGTCCTTACTAGCTACACGGCTTAGAACTACTGATATGGTGAAAGTTGCTGACGCAACTGCTAAACTAGCTCCGGAACTTTTCTCTGTTGAGATGTGGGGAGGGGCAACCTTTGATACGTCTTTTCGCTTTCTCAAGGAGTCACCATGGGATCGACTAGACGAGTTACGTTCGAAAATGCCTAACATTCTCTTTCAAATGCTCCTTAGAGGCGCTAATGCTGTTGGTTATACCAACTACCCGGATAACGTGTTGAAAGCCTTTATAGCCGAGTCTGCGGCGTCTGGCATCGATGTATTTAGAGTGTTTGATAGCCTGAATTGGGTTGAAAATATTCGCCTATCAATAGATACAGTTCGCGAAGCTGGTAAAATAGCTGAAGCAGCTATCTGCTACGCTGGCGATATAACCGATCCGAAACGAGATAAGTATAGTCTGAACTACTACGTAAACCTCGCAAAAGAGCTTGAGCATGCGGGCGCAAATATAATTGCAATCAAGGATATGGCTGGGTTGTTAAAACCTTTTGCAGCCTACAAGCTTGTTAAGGCACTTAAAGAAGAAGTTGGGGTGCCAATTCAGCTGCATACACATGATACGAGCGGGAATGGACAGGCAACACTTCTTAAAGGAATTGAGGCTAATGTAGATATTGTCGACGTAGCTTTTAGTTCAATGTCTGGCTTAACTTCCCATCCAAGTCTAAACGGACTTGTGGCTGTACTTGAGGGACACGAAAGAGATACTAATCTCAATCTTGATAACTTACAAAAACTCAGCAATTACTGGGAGGATGTCCGCAAATACTATCAGGGTTTTGAAAGCAACCTTAACTCAACAAGTGCAGAAGTTTATAAACACGAGATGCCAGGTGGCCAATACAGCAACCTGATGGTGCAGGCTTCTGCTGTAGGTTTAGGTGAACGTTTTGAAGAGATTAAGTCAACCTATACAACTGTAAACAGAATGTTTGGCGATATAATTAAAGTTACGCCGACGTCAAAGGTTGTCGGTGATATGGCTCTCTTTATGGTCCAGAACAATCTATCGGAGGCCGATGTGATGGAAAAAGGAGATACAATCTCCTTTCCTAATTCAGTGATTGAATTTTTCCAAGGTTATCTTGGTCAACCATACGGCGGTTTTCCAGCTGAGCTACAAAAAATCATTTTAAAGGACCGCGAGCCAATTACCGTTAGACCAGGTGAACTGCTTGAAGAAGTAGATCTTACTGCTACAGCAAAAGAACTTATCGATAAGGTGGAACACGAAGTCTCACTGCGAGATGTGCTTTCATATTTACTCTATCCAGCGGTTTTCTTAGAGTACGATAAACATCTAAGCACGTATGGTAACGTCTCATGTATTGATACTCCGACCTTTTTCTACGGAATGCGGCTAGGCGAAAAAATTTCAGTAGAGATAGAACAAGGCAAAACCTTAATAATTTCACTTACTCAGTTAGGTAAGGTTCATAGCGACGGTACTCGTACTGTTTATTTCGAACTTAATGGTGTGCCGCGTGAAGTTATTATTAAGGATATACATGCTAATGTGGCAACGGAGTTAGTTCCAAAAGCTGAGACTAATAACCCTAATCACGTTGGGGCATCAATGCCAGGTAAGGTATTGAAATTATTAGTGGCAAAAGGTGAGCAGGTTAAAAAAGGTGACACCTTAATTATTACCGAAACTATGAAGATGGAGACCGCGATTCAGGCTAGCTTTGATGCTACTATCGTGGAAATTTATGTTGCTCCGGACGATATTATTGAAACAAGTGATTTATTAATCGAGTTAGAGAAAAAATAAAAGAGGGAGTGGTGAGTAAATGGCTTATGAGAATGAATTTAATCTAGATGTAGGACTTAATTCTGCACGAATGCTAGTCGTACATTTTGAAGATACCGCTAAAGGAATTGATGATACTAATCTAGAGGTTGTCTCAACACCTGCTATTATTGCTCTAATGGAACAATCGGCGGTCGATGCAGTGCAACCATCTCTGCCAGAGGGCTGGAACAGCGTTGGTACAGTCGTAAATGTTAACCATATTGCAGCGACACCAATCGGGATGACTGTTACGGCATATGCCGAATTAATCGGTGTAGATGGACGCAAGCTTATCTTTTCAATCGCTGCACGTAATGAAAAAGAATTAATTAGCGAGGGAGTCCACGAGCGGTTTATTGTAGATAATGAGCGTTTTTTAGAAAAAGCTTATAGTAAAAGAGAGAGTCTGGGATTATAAGTTAAAAGAGAGGTTGTCTGTTATCGACAATCTCTCTTTTTTACTTAACTAGCTAATTATTAACCAATTACTGCAATTTTCCTACCATTAACGAGCTCAACCGTTGCTTCAATACCATACACTTCTGAAAGCGTCTCCGCTGTTACTACTGATTCATCACCATATTGGTGGACCCTACCCTCTTTAATAAACAGAAAGCGATCACAATAGCGTAATGCCAATGTTAGGTCATGTAGCACTATTATAGAACTAATCTGCTCTTTCTTCGTCAGCTCATAAACTAGTTTCATCATCTCATGCTGATTTTTCGGGTCAAGATTACTCGTCGGTTCATCAAGAAGTAATAGCTGTGGTTGCTGAACTAATGCGCGTGCTAGCATTACTTTTTGTAGCTCGCCCCCAGAAAGTTGATTCACAAGTCGCAGTTTAAATTCTGACAAGCCTAATCGTTCAATCGCTTGCTCAACTATATCAATGTCCTCTTGACTAATGGACCATTGAATATAGGGTTTGCGACCAAGTAAAATCGTATCAAATACGGTAATCTGACTCATTTCGTTTTTTTGTGCTACATAAGAGATATGACGCGCAATATCTAAACGACTCATTTTTAGAATATCCTTATTACCGATCTTAACACTACCAGTTTTGGGCGTGCGAATTCTGTTAAGACAGGTAATTAATGTGCTTTTTCCTGCGCCATTATTACCAAGCACACCAACACAGTGCCCCCGCTCAACATCGAAACTTATATCTTTTAATATTTGTTTTTTCCCATAAAAAAATGAAATATCCCTAATCTCAATCATTCTAATCCTTTTCCTTTTCTAATAATTAAATATAGGAACAATGGCGCACCAATAAAGGTGGTGATTGCACCGATCGGCAGAATTGCTGGCATAATAATTACACGAGAAACCAAATCGGCTATTAGCATAATGATGGCCCCCATTACGGCTGAACAAGGAATTAAATAACGATAGTCATTACCAATAAAACGGCGAACAATGTGTGGCGCAATTAAGCCAACAAAACCGATGGTACCTACAAAGGCAACTGCGGTTGCCGCAATCAAGGTTGCAACAATCATACTAATAATAATAAGACTGTTAACATTCACTCCTAAACTTTTAGCTGTATTGGTACCACTCTCCAAGGCATTATAGTTCCAACGATTATAGATAAAATATATTAAAGCCAGGGCACAGACAAGGTAGATTAAGCCGATTTCATTCCAGCCAGCCCTACCAAGATTTCCAAAGGTCCAATAGACAACAGAAGCAACCATCGTATCATCACTAAAATATTGGATGATAGTTGTTGCACCCGTAAACATAGCCCCGATAGCGACACCTGCAAGAATCATTGTTGTCGGGGATATACCAGCCACACGCGCCAAGAGTAAGATAATTGTTGTCGTTATAATTCCCCCGATAAAGGCACTAATTACAACTATGTAAGGATTTGAGATAGCGATGCTTGCACCGGCTGTACTGCTTACCGTTACTCCGGCTTGAAAATATATAATCGCAACTGCTGCACCAAACGATGCACCCTGCATTACACCTAGTGTCGAGGCAGAGGCAAGTGGGTTGCGCAAAACATTTTGCATGATACAGCCTGCAAGAGCCAGTGCAACACCTACACCAATCGCTGTCGCCACTCGTGGCATCCGTACATTCCAGAGAATTCCTCTACTTAAATCATCACCGCCGCCAAATAGCGCTCGTATAATTTGACTTAATGACAGTCCAGATGAGCCGATGGAAATTGAGATTAAGGCGGTTATAAACAGAATAAAAATCAGCAAAAAGAAAAAAAGCCACTTTTTGCCGATATGTTTTTGATATATATTACTATCACTTGCTATTTGTTTAACTGATTCCATCCTCTACTCACCTATCTTAATCGGCTCATATTTCAGACCTGCTGCTGCCATTTCATCGTAAGTGTTTGCTCCAAGAAATGTAACAAGAATCTCAGCAGCTTTATCAGCAATCTCCACATCTGCAAATTGTTCAGGAAAAAGAATCATCCCAGCATAGTAAGCATTAATAAAGGCATAGCTAATATTTGTTCCCATATAATTAAATGCAGGCATTGCATAAACATTACCATTTTTAACGGCACTCAATGAGTCGAAAAACCTTGTCTTTGTACGATACTCCTCATTAACTAAATCCATATTACCTGGGTCAAGAAAAATTATATCTGGATCCCACTTAGCAAGCGCTTCTAAATCTGTCTCGTAAAAACCACTTATGCCTGCCCTGGTCGCAACATTTCTTGCATTGATTGAGTTGAAAACATCAAACTCTGAATAGGTACCAGCTATTCCTCGTCTACCGCTAAAGGTTACTGCTCCCGCATAGGCGCTTGGTTTGTCTTCATCAGCAATAAAAATGGTGCGTTGATTTAAATCTTTAAGTAGCGAGTCAGTATATGCTAACAATTCCTCACATCGTTCCTCAGCACCTACTACATCAGCAAAAATACGCATTGCCTGATAGAAAGATTCATGGGCTAGACCAGTCTCATGTATTACAGATACTACCGGTATACCCGTCTGTTTTTGTAGTTGCTCAGCTGATTCAGAATTAAAACCAGCAAGGATGACATCGGGCGCAGCCATAATAATTTCCTCAGGATAACCATTATTAATCGTTCCACCGCCTTCACCAACAATTGCCTGTTGACTTAGGTGCTCATAATTAACCGGAAGATAATCAAGCCGCATATTAATGCCGTCATCAATAAACTGTTCGGCACCCACTTGCATATCCATAACATCAAGATATGCCGCAATCCGCGGTGCGTAGGATGCTAACGTAATAATGCTATCTACTTTAACAGGTATTTCTACCTCTCTTCCAACCATATCAATAATTTTTCTGGTCTCTATCTTTTCACCATCATCGACGCTGTTCCCACCAACTTGGTTACCACAAGCAGTCAAATTTAATAACATTATAAGAGATAGCATAAATATCAGCAGTTGTCTCATTCTTCTACTTCCTTTTTGTTTTTATATGATTTATAGATCGATGTTTCTAACAGATAGAATTTTATCAACTCTTTTGCGTTGCAACAAGCCCTACGGGGGGATGTAGAAAGGAGAAATTCCATAATTCAATACTTTTTTTACTCAAAACTAGTCTTATTTACTTAAATCAAAATAATCCCTAATCCCTTCCGCAATTGCTTCTGCAATAAGATCTTGATTTGCTGGATCAAGTAAGTACTGTTCTTGCTGAAGGTCAGTTAGATAGCCAATCTCTAACAAGACTGCAGGCATTTTCGTATACTTAACTACTTTATAGTTACTTTTTATAACACCGCGGTCTCTAAATTTTGTCGCAGCTAAAAGCTTATCATGGAGAGTTTCTGCTAACTCTATGCTATCTTCACGATAATAAAAACTTTCTACCCCTGATACGGATACTAGGTCCTCACATGCGTTATGATGGATTGAAATAAAAACATCTGCTTCAAGTCTATTACCCAGTTGGTAGCGATACTCTGGTGAGTAATACACATCATCATCGCGCGTTAAAATAATCTCAATTCTATCGTCATCTTCTAATAAGCTTGCTACCTTAAGAGCAATACTCAAATTTAATATTTTCTCACTAACACCAGAAATGCTTTCAGCACCATGATCTTTTCCACCATGTCCTGGGTCAAGCATCACGATCTTTTTAGTTTCTTCCGGAATTATAGGCAAGGTGTTAGGCGACCCCGTTTGCTCACCATCTTTTGCAATAAACACACTCAAACCCCAGACCGCCAAAAATATCATTATTAAAATTGCAATTCTTACTTTGTTCATCCGCTACCATCCCCTTAGTTTTCAGAAACTAATCCTTCCTCACTTTAATTCGCGGTAGAATCCTTGCTAAATCTAAACTATTTTTTTCCGTCCAGGTATCGGGGTCATTCTCGTCATACTGCTCAAGAAAGTTAATTACTTGCCGTGTTAAATAAGTTGGTGTTGAAGCACCTGACGTCACACCAATACACTTAACTCCTTTCAGCCACTCTAGCTCTAGCTCCCCAAGCTGTTCTATACGGTAAGCTTTAACCTTAGCTGCTTCCTCAGCAACCTTTGCCAAACGCCGCGTATTATTACTGCGCGGATCTCCAACTACAATTACGATATCACAACCCCGGGCCTGCTGCGCAACTGCTTCTTGTCTCTCTTGTGTTGCCATGCAAATTTCATTATAAACTTCAGCCTGTGGATATTTCTCAAGCGCTGCTTCTACTACATCAAAAATATCCCACTGACTCATGGTCGTCTGATTCGTTATTATTATCTGCTCTGCTTTAATCTGTAGATGAGCAACATCCTCAACGCAGGTCACAAGATGAACTTTCCCTGGCGCAACACCAATTGCACCCTCAGGTTCAGGATGCCCGTGTCTACCAATATAGATAATTTCATAGCCCTCTAAAACCATATCTTTAATCAAGGTATGAGTTCGCGCTACGTCAGGGCATGTAGCATCGACAACCGTTAAACCTTTTTCTAAGGCCTTTTGTCGCACTGCTGGCGAAACTCCGTGCGCTGTTAGAATAACCGTCCCATCTTCAATTTGGTCCAACAAGGCAAGACGATCTTCACCATCGAGTGAAACTACCCCTATTTTTTTTAAGGCATCAACTACATATTGATTATGAACTAACATCCCAAGAATGTAAATTGGCCTTTTTACATTAGGATTAAGCGCCACGTTCTGTGCAACAACAACGGCATCAACAACTCCATAACAATATCCGCGTGGTGTAATCTTTCTTACTTCCATTATTTTAGTTCCTTAAAAAGATTAGCCATTTCGATTGCACTAAGACCTGCGTCCCAACCTTTGTTGCCGCCTTTTGAGCCTGCACGTTCGATTGCCTGCTCTAAAGTATCAGTTGTTAACACGCCAAAAATTATTGGCACCTCGGTCTGCATCGCCGAAGTTGCAACACCTTTTGCTATCTCCGCAGAGACATAATCAAAATGCGGCGTGGCCCCGCGAATAACCGCGGCTAAGGTAATTATTGCGTCATACTTCTGGCTTGCTGCCACTTTTTTCGCCGCCAGTGGAACCTCATAAGCGCCAGGAACCCAAACTTGATCAATATCCTCTTCTTTTACGCCATGGCGTACAAGAGCATCCAGTGCACCACTTAATAGTTTGCTTGTTATAAACTCATTAAAACGACCAATAACGATACCAATCTTAAGATTCTCGCCATTAAATTTTCCTTCATAAACTTTACCCAATATTCTCAACCCCTTATATTATATTTATTATAAATCTAGCATATGTCCAAGCTTAGTCCTTTTAGTATTTAAATATTTCAGGTTCCTTGTATTCGGCGGAATAACGATTGGAATCCGCTCTACAACTTCCATTCCATAGCCTTCGATACCCTTTATTTTGCGCGGATTATTTGTTAGTAACCGAATTTTGCCAAGCCCTATATCCTTTAAAATCTGTGCCCCTATTCCATAATCGCGTAAATCATCAGGGAAACCTAAGTGATGATTAGCCTCCACAGTATCAAGTCCCTCAGCTTGAAGATTGTAAGCCTTCAGCTTATTAATTAAGCCAATTCCACGACCCTCTTGCCGCATGTACAGAAGAACCCCGTTTTCTTCCTCTTCAATTCTGCGTAGGGCTTCATGTAATTGAGCACCACAATCACAAAATTGAGAAGCAAAAACATCACCAGTAAAACACTCTGAATGAACACGTACTAGTGTCGGACGCTCCTTATCTATTTTGCCCTTAACCAGAGCGACATGCTCCTTGTTATCAAGCTTATTTGTATAAACAACTGCTTTAAAGTCACCGTATTCCGTCGCTAAATCTACCGAAACCTCTTGCTGTACCAGGTTTTCGGTAAAACGTCTGTGGCGAATCAGTTCTGCAACAGTTATCATCTTCAGCCCATGCTTCTCTGCAACCTTTATCAGGTCGGGGACGCGTGCCATACTACCATCTTCGTTGATGATTTCGCAGATTATTCCAGCTGGATAGGCACCAGCCAAACGCGCAAGATCAATCGCCGCCTCTGTATGCCCCGCACGCCTCAAAACACCGCCAGCTTTAGCAACTAACGGAAATATATGTCCTGGTCGACGAAAATCATCACTGCTTACAGCTGGGTTTATCATTTGCTTAATTGTATGTGCTCGCTCATGTGCTGAAATACCAGTCTTGCTATCTCGGTGGTCAATCGAGATGGTGAAGGCTGTACCATATTTATCGGTATTATCCTCTACCATCTGGGCTAAATCTAATTGATCTGCCCGTTCCTGCGTAATCGGTACACAGACCAATCCTCGACCCTTCGTAATCATAAAATTTACCATTTTGGCTGTAACCTTTTCAGCTAAAGCGACAAAATCCCCCTCATTTTCGCGGTCCTCATCATCGACAACAATAATTATCTCACCCGCTTGTAAACTCTCGATTGCTTCCTCAATCGTATTAAACATTCTATCTCTCCTCCTAGAATCCTTGCTCTTTCAAAAATTCTTCAGTAATATTATTTTTCTTCTGCTTAGCTACAATCTCAGAGCCAGATAAAATGCTTTCCACATACTTAGCCAGCATATCTACCTCCAGATTTACCTGATCACCTAGCTCCAGATCAGCTAAATTAGTTTCCCTAAGCGTATGGGGAATAATAGATACCGTAAACTCATTTACACCTAGGTCAGCAATGGTCAGACTAATGCCGTCGACAGCTATTGATCCTTTCGGCACAAGATACTTCTGTAGCTCAGCTGCGAATTTGAACTTAAAAATCTCTGCATTATCTATGGACTTTTTCGCAAGCAGTGTAGCTACACCATCAATATGTCCAGAAACAAAGTGTCCTCCGAAACGTCCATCTGCAGCCATTGCTCGTTCTAAATTGATTTTGCTACCTACCTTTAAACCATTTAAACTTGTGCGTGAAACAGTCTCTGGCATTACATCAACGCTAAAGCGTCCACTTGCAAAATCAGTTACAGTTAAGCAGATACCATTAATTGCGATACTATCGCCGATTGCTAAGTCAGTCATTATTTTATGCGCTGCGATACTTAAGCGCATTGAATTTCCTTTTTTACTAATGCTTCGAATTTCTCCAAGTTCTTCAATTAACCCAGTAAACATTGCAATCCCTCCTTACCAGACTGGATAGCCACTAATGCATAAATCCTCGCCTACTTTATCGTACTTCATGTCAGTTATCATTATAGCTTCACCCATCTCCGCTAAGCCAATCCCACCAATGCTAGTAAGGGCCTCTTTGCCACCAATTAATTTGGGTGCAATAAATGTAATATACTTATCTATCAGCTGTTGGTCAAATAGTGAGCCGATAAGTTCCGATCCACCCTCTACCAAAACCGATATTATTTCCTGCTCTCCTAGTATTTGGAATACCTCGAGTAATCGTTCAGGATTAATTGAATGCACCTTAACACCTAGTTCTGTTAGTGCCTGCGCTTTTTTGGCGGTAGGGTCCAATTTTGTAAAGACCCAGGTTTCCGCCTCTCCATCAGCTACAACCTTTGCTGTTAGCGGTATATCAAGATTAGCATCGATAATTACTCTTAGTGGATTCTTTCCTGCTTCTATTCCGCGTGTTGTCAAACTTGGATTATCAGCAATAACTGTGCCGGCACCAACCATAATTGCATCATTCTCATGTCGTAATCGATGCACATTTTCACGCGCTACTTCAGCGCTAATCCACTTACTTTTGCCAGTGCGCGATGCAATTTTGCCATCTAAAGTCATTGCTGTTTTTACTGTGATAAATGGAAGGCCGCTTACAATATATTTTTCCCAGTCTTCATTAAGCTGCGTTGCTTCCTTTTCATACAAACCGACCAGAACCTCTACATTTGCTGCGCGCAAAAGTTCAATCCCTTTGCCAGCAACAAGTGGATTGGGATCTTGTCTTGCTACGTAAACACGTTTGATACCAGCCCTTATAATCTGCTCTGCGCAGGGAGGTGTCTTGCCGTAATGAGCGCAGGGCTCCAATGTAACATAAAGCGTTGCATCATTAGCCTGTTCACCTGCCATCTCTATCGCCAGTACCTCAGCATGAGGGCCTCCCGAATACAGATGTGCTGCCGAGCCCACAACCTCACTGTCCTTCACAATTACAGCGCCAACGGTTGGATTAGGTGAGTTTAGCCCTTTTGCTTCAGTCGCTAAATCAATCGCTTGTTTCATAAATTGTTTATCATTCACTGATATATCTCCCATTTTTTTATTTTCCAATAAATAAAACCCTAAGACTGATAGTCTCAGGGTTTTAAAAGGATTGTACATTTTAAATCTAAGTTATATATAATATATATAATCTTAACACTCATCCTTCTTCCATCCAGACTTTAACTGTCGGTTTTGGAATCGCACCAAATCAGCCAATCATAAATGAATGGGTCGCGGACTACAAGTACTATACCTGATTACCGCCGGTAGGGAATTGCACCCAACCCTGAAGAACAACTATTTAACTTGACATAAATATTATACACTAGCTATAAGTATTTATCTATAAATATCTTCAGTTAGGCTTTAAAGGAGTTTTTATATTTTGGACTTTATGATTTTTTATTTTGAATAATTGTGATATTGTTAGTAAGTAGATTACATATAAATAGTAGGAGGACTGGTCATTGCGTAATTTTCTGGCGGTAGATGTTCGTTATCTATTTTTAATTTCTGGTTTATTGTGGAGTGGGGCCGGACTTTTTTTAAATCGACTAGCCTTTGGTTGGTTAATTAACGGCGATTACGCTAATAAAACATTATATTTTCTGGCTGGTGTTTTATTAGCAATCGCTATTCATTCCTTCGGTTTTAGCAGGGTGGCTAATAAAAATATTGCGCGGATTGAATCTAAAGGGGACCGTGACACTTCCATTTTTGCCTTTCAGAAGTTTAGCGGTTACTTAATAATAATATTTATGATGTCACTTGGTCTCTTTATGCGTAATGCACAATTTATTCCAAAGAATTTGCTTGCTATACTTTATATTGGCATCGGTACGGGACTTATACTTTCTAGCTTAAAATATTATTTTCGTTTTATTAAAAGCTTTAAGAAAAATTAATATTTAGAAATAAAAAAACCTCCACATAAAATGTGGAGGTTTTCCTATCTTAGCTATTTAGTTAGAGACCAAAGTAACTGCTGTCCTTAAGATCACGGTATGATCTTAGTTCACCAATATTTCTTGGGTCTTCAATATCTGTACCAGAAATTATGAACTGATGGTTAGGAACCAGAAGATCTGTTTTCCACGTACCATCTTTACTAATCAGGTCTACTAAGCGCCATACCATGAATCCAGCAAGGACCACAAATACAGCACCTAATCCAATCATATCAGCAACCATAATTCCATTAACTATAGATTGTTGCAGGTATTCTGAAACTACTAGTCGTTTCATCTCGAACCACATCATTGCCATCAAAGCAATATTTGAACCAAGAATTAGCGTCCAACCGAAAATTATGCGCATTTTACCTTGCATATTCCAACGGTCTGCTAAGTATAGAAGCAGGATAACCGCACAGATTAATGAAAGTGCATGCCAGTGACCTGCAAGCTCAATTCTTTCTTCACGGTGATTCCAGTATTGGTTACGGAATATTTTCTCAAGAAATGCCGCCATACCTATCCCAATAAAGCTTGTAACAAAATTCATGTAAATCATCATCCATAAAGGACCAAATTTCAATGGATCGCCAAGCATAGCACGTACTCCATCAACAAAACCAGCTTTATTACCAGTGCGTTTCTTACCAAGGTCTCTTTCCTCTAAACGGTCCCTAAATATCTTGTTCATACCATAAATAACAAGAACTAGAGCACCACCCATAGCAAAGACGGCCCCTACGTAAACGAAGATGTGTGCTGCCTCAGTAACTATAACCGAGTTAGAACCACCGCCTAAGAATGCTGCACCGATTATATAACCGATTAAAGAAATTTTGTGCCAGTTGCCTTTAATGTCGAAGAATCTACCAATAAAGATCGCAATGAAAATTGCTATTAGTGCAAGCATAATATGCAAGTGACCAATAACAGCCTTCATTTGATAAGTTTTATCGTTCTCGCGAACTGTATCCTCAGTTAAGAAGGCTTCAAATCCATTACCAAAGTAAGCGCCTGCATAGGCACCAACGCCTGCAGACAACACAGCTACTAGAACGACCCACCAGATAGTAAATCTTTCCCAGCTTGCTCCCTTTTTAGTTTTTGCTAGACGTGAATCTTCTTTAAGGTAAAACTTTTTAGTACCCGGCCATAGTGCAACGAGTAATAGAAGTCCGACTAAGAAAATAATCGACATTCCTACTAAGTAGATACCATGTAGTGTCCACTCATGTCCGAAGTAAGCAAAGACCATACCGTTAACAACAACAAGTAAATAACCAATTGTTACTAAACCATTGATCCATTTAGCCCATACTTTATCCATCGGTGCAAGTGCCGTAATCATATATACTACAATTGCGGTAACTATCATTGCAAACGAGTGGTAAAGCATTATAATACGGCCTTCTCTTTCGGCCTGTACTAAATCCATACTTAATAAATTTACTGTAATTTCTCTTACTCCCCAGTCAACCATCGGGCCAGATAAAGTTGCCCATATAGCAGCTGTAATACTAAGTATAGCAGCCGCACCAAGGATAAGACCTTTCGGTGTTGTAAATAAGTATTGCAAACGTCCCGGAGACTTACCAGTCATCAAAAATCACCCCTTCATATATTATTTAAACATATAAGTTTAAATACAGATTACATTTTAATCCCAACTGCCCTTAAGGCATTTACTCAAAACTATAATGCAAAAATTAGTAAGAGCATCGAACCCAACATATAAACGGAAGCCATTTTAAATAAGCTAAAGTTTAACTTGGACGATTTTTTCAAAACGGTTACAGTAGACATAGCAACTAATCCGATACTAAATAGTATTAGAAATATTAAGCAGTATCCCTGCATCTCTACTAAGAAAGCGGCAGTAATCATTGCTATACTTGCTAAAACAGCTGACCCTGCAATAATTATTCGAGTCACATCGACACCATAGGTCGCTGGAAATGTCGGAACTCCAGCTGCAGTATATTGATCCTCATATTTGATGCTAAAAGTTAGAATGTGTGTTGGAATCCAAAGTACAATTGCTAGTGCTAGTAATATACCGACTAAGTCGATAGATCCAACACCAAGCGCTCGTCCTGCCAAAATTGGCATACCGCCGGATAAACCTCCCCAGATAATAGAGTAAGGAGTAATCCTTTTCAGAACAACAGTATAAAGTACTGCATCTAAAAATAGTCCTGCTAAGATAATCCATCCATACAATACATCAATTGTGAAGGCCCAACCAACACCTACTCCTGCCATTATACTGGCAACCAAGAGAGCATTGGAAACGCTAATCGTTCCCTGAGATAATGGTCTCTTCTCCGTCCTACCCATTTTACTGTCGATATCTCTGTCATAAACCATATTGAAAATAGTACAACCGGAAATCGCTAAAAATAGACTGCCAATAATGCCTAATGAAAGCTGCCAACCAACAACAGGGCAACTTGCACTGCTAAAACCGGCCCAACCTGTTAATACTAACAAGGCTGTTTGCCGAGGTTTAATCATCACAAGATACTCTTTTATCAATTGCCAGAAGCTTAATCTATTCATTTCATTATTTATAGCATCCTTAGCCATTTAGCCAACCTCCAAATTATTCGTCAGTTTCCTCATCAGCTGGTGCTTCTGGTGTAACTGGCTCTGTAACTTCTTGTACTGGATCTCTTACTACACGGAAACCTACACTTGGTGCTCTGAATCTTGGATCTGCGTTATCTTTTTTCCATGTTCTTGCATCAATATCATAAGTTCCTTTGTTTCCGCCTTTAATTCTGCGGTAGTGATATCCGAAAGCTTTATTCCCAGTCCATTCACCTACGTTACCTGCCATATCATAAATTCCGTATGGACTTGAGCCATCCTCAGTTTGGAAGTCTCCATATTTATTACCATTATAGAAGCCTACAGGAGTTGTATCACTGTAACCATCTGTTCCTTCAAATGGGTCACCACTATTATTAAAGTTTAGATAAGCTCCACCTTCTTCCCATCCCCAAGGGAATGGACGATCGTCATCTCCACGAGCTGCTTTTTCCCATTCTGATTCAGTTGGTAGACGATAGCCATAAAACTCTGCATATGCCCATGCTCCATACCAACTAACCATAGTTACTGGGTGGTTTTCATAACCCTCTTTAACAGTAAAATTACTACCATCATAGTTAATACGACTTGCTACATCATCAAGTATCATATGTGGATAATCACCTGGCTCAATTAAGAATTCATGACGCATACCGTCAAAATCATCAACGTCTCCAGGATAGAAACCACTCACAACTTGGTCAGAATCATAAGTATAACCCTCTTCAAAGTATGCACCCTCAACGCCCTCGAAATTTGCACCAAAGTTACCTACAAAGTTCCCAATAGTGATTGTGCCTGCTTTTAAAGCCTCATCAAGATACTTCGCATACTCTGCATTAGTTACAGGTACAACTTTCATTTCGAAATCATTCTCAACATAACCATTCATGAATGTTTGTCCTGTCTTAGCGCGTTCTTGTGTATACTGTCCCTCATAAAATTCGCCAGCAGGTACTAATGCCCAAGCGTCTTGATCAACGCCTGATGATCTAAATTCTAATACTGCCGGGTTATCTACTGGCAAAGTTCCACACCCTGCAAGAAGAGCAATTACTAAAATCACCGTTATTACAATACTAGTTTTTCTCATACTGACACCCCCTTATCAAATTATTTATGTCTGGAAGCGACTAGTCTAACTAGTCGCTGTGACAAACAATAGTCAAAATTTTAATTGCATCAATAGAGAAAAATTACTTTGTTTTAACCTTCGGCTCCCAATCACCTACTAAAAATTCTTTACCACGTGGTACAAGCATAATGACTAGGATTGTTATTGCAAAAATAGGTCCTAATAGGAACAATGAGAACACTTCCCCACTTAACATACTATCAAGTCCTA
>CAYZPB010000002.1:0-41505 GCA_964480445.1 uncultured Caryophanales bacterium | reverse complement strand
TCTCCATATCACGTAGGATTAGCATCTGTTCTGCTAACTCCTGATCACCAATAATCAGCGCATACTTAGAACCTATCCGGTCAGCAGCTCTTAACTGCGGTCTCATTTTGCGATTTAAATAATCAATCTCTGCAGCTATTCGCGCAGCCCGCAGCTCTTGTAACAAGCCAACAGAATAATCTTTTGCTGCCTCACCTAAGGCTACTAAATAAACATCAGGCTTTGACTCAATCGCTACCCCTAGTTCTTTCGTTTTAAGAGCGACAACCCGCTCAATCGAAAATGCATAGCCGATGCCAGAAATATCTGGCCCACCAAGGTCCTTCACTAAACCATTGTACCTGCCCCCACCACAAAGTGTGCCTAACTCAGTACCATCCTCATCAACCGCAATAATTTCAAAAGCTGTCTGTGTGTAATAATCCAGACCCCGAACCATTCGTGGGTTTTCTAGATATTTGATACCAATAATATCTAGCTTGTTTTTAAGATCTATGTAGTGAGTTAAACATTCAGCACATAAGTACCCATCCATTGTAGGCGCATTTAATGTCAGCGCTTGGCAGGTTATATTTTTGCAATCCAGTACGCGTAAGGGATTAGTATCGATTCTTCGCTGACAATCCTCGCACAATTCTTCCTTCACCGACATAAGAAAATTATATAAATCCTCACGCTGCTTCGGGCGACAACTTGTGCAGCCTACGCTATTGAGATCGAGTCTGACATCGTGTAAAGCTAACTCAGCAAATTGTTGCATCGCTAAGCTAATAACCTCTGCATCAAGAGCCGGGTCCGTACTGCCAAAAGCTTCAACACCAATCTGTGTAAATTGCCGAGTTCTCCCAGATTGGGGCCGCTCATAACGGAACATCGGGCCAATATAAAAGAGCTTAACCACCTCTGGACTCGCATAAAGCTTGTTCTCTATGTAGGCTCGAACCACTGGAGCAGTTCCCTCTGGTCGCAAACTAAGACTACGATTTCCTTTGTCCAAAAAAGTATACATCTCTTTTTCAACTATATCTGTCGTCTCGCCAACACCACGTTGAAATAGCTCCGTATGCTCAAAAATTGGTGTTATAATTTCACGGTAATTATAGCGACGGTAAAGATCAATCGCACTTGTTTTGATATAGCGCCATAACTCTGCCTCAGCTGGCAGAATATCTGACGTACCTCTTGGAATTCTTAATTGCATCAGCTTCACCCCACTTAAACTATCTTTTAACTATATCGTTTCACACAATTTTTCACAATCAATTGCCCGGAAAATTTATCTTAATTCAGCACTATCGAGAATAATTGTAACTGGACCATCGTTAACAAAATCAACTTCCATCGTCGCACCAAAAATGCCTGTTTCCACTTCTATTCCACGTTTAACCAATTCTTGATTAAAATATTGATATAGTTTTTCAGCTGATTCAGGGGCTGCAGCTTTGATGAAGCTAGGTCTTCTACCCTTTGAAGTATCTGCATATAACGTGAATTGTGAGATAGAAAGAATTTTGCCACCTGTCTCATGAATCGACAGGTTCATTTTACCGCAAGCATCTTCAAAAATACGTAAATTGCTTATCTTTTCAGCAAGTAGCTCTGCCTCTTGTTTCGTATCATCAAGGGTAAAACCCACTAGCAAGAGCATGCCTTTATCAATCGCCCCTACAATTTTATTATCTACCATAACACGAGCATTTATGGCCCGCTGTAAAACTACTCTCATAAGTAAATCTCTCTCCTTATACCATCGTTCTCTTAACTTCATAGACATCTTTTACGCGTTTAATTCTTGCAATAACTGTTTGCAAATGCTCCGTGTTCATAATCTGCACCGTAATTAAAATCGTTACCATCTGGTCTCTGTTAGCTTTTCCGGAAACTGCAGTCATCAAGGTTTTTGTCTCAGAAACAGCCTGTAGGACTTCATTTAAGAGACCTTGTCGGTCCATTCCAGTTACCTCAATGTCCGCAGAATATGAGCTTTCTTGCTCATCACCTATATCCCATTCGACAGCAATTAATCGATCAGTATCGCTTTCATTAATTATATTGGTGCAATCAACACGGTGAATTGAAACTCCCCGACCGCGAGTAATATAGCCCATTATGCCATCTCCGGGAACAGGGTTGCAGCATTTTGAAAAACGTACAAGCAGGTTATCTACACCCTTTACCCTAACGCCGCCATCTAGTTTCCTCTTTTTATCGACTGGCTGTTGCCGGCTTTCTAAATCTTTGACAGTTAATTTTTCTTTCTCACCTTTAGCTTTTTCTGTCAGCCTAGTTACAATCTGCGAAGCAGTAATGCCGCTATAGCCAATAGTTGCATACATTTCATCTTCATTAGAAAAATTAAATTTATTAAGGACCTCTTTGATTAAAGGTGTCGTTAAGAAATCTGAAGGTTCATAACCTTGCCGTTGTAATTCCCTTTCAACACTCTCGCGCCCACGAGCAATGTTTTCTCCTCGGCGTTCTTTTTTAAACCAGCCCCTAATCTTCGACCTGGCTTGTGAACTCTGAGCAATTTTAAGCCAATCCTGGCCCGGGCCATAACTATGTTTAGAAGTCATTATCTCAACAATGTCACCAGTTTTTAGTGTGTAATCTAGGGGAACTATTCGCCCGTTAACCTTTGCACCTGTACAGCGGTGTCCAACCTCAGTATGAATGCGATAGGCAAAATCAAGCGGTACCGATCCCTGCGGAAGTTCGATTACATCTCCCTTTGGCGTAAAAACAAAAACTATATCAGTAAAGATATCCATTTTGAGGGACTCCATAAATTCTTGAGCATCACGCGACTCGCTCTCCCACTCCAGAATCTCTCTAAACCAGCTTAGTTTTTCCTCAAAGTTATCTTCAACCTGTGCTTTTCCTTCTTTGTAAGCCCAGTGTGCAGCGATACCATGCTCAGCAGTCCGATGCATCTCAAAGGTCCGAATCTGGACTTCAACTGGATCCCCATTTGGTCCAATTACTGTTGTGTGCAATGACTGGTACATATTCGATTTTGGCATGGCAATAAAATCCTTAAAACGACCTGGGAGCGGCTTCCAGAACGTATGAATGACACCTAGTACTGCATAGCAATCCTTGATGTTATCAACTAAAATCCGCACCGCTAATAAATCATAGATTTGGTCAAAGGGGCGTTCTTTTTTCGTCATTTTATTATAAACACTATAAATGTGCTTTGGTCTACCTGAAATTTCAGAATGGATTTCTAACTCATCCAGTCGTTCTTTTACTATCTCAATTACAAGGTCAACATGCTTTTGCCGTTCTGCTCTCTTCTCTTTTACTAGATTTACAATCCGATAGTATTGAACGGGACTAATAAACCTTAAAGCAATATCCTCAAGCTCCCACTTAATCGCAGAAATACCAAGGCGATGAGCAATTGGAGCAAAAATCTCCAATGTTTCCTCAGCAATCCGCAGCTGCTTTTCCTCTGGAAGATGATCCAAAGTACGCATATTGTGCAGCCTATCTGCAAGTTTTATCAGAATTACTCGGATATCCTTCGCCATCGCGACGAGCATTTTGCGGTGATTCTCCGCCGCTTGTTCCTCTTTTGATTGGTATTTTATCCGTCCTAGTTTGGTTACGCCATCAACTAGCTGGGCAATTTCAGTGCCAAACTCTTGTGCTAATTCTTCAAGTGTTATCTCAGTATCCTCAATTACATCATGTAATAAGGCAGCAATCACCGTTACTGCGTCTAGCTTCAAGTCAACAAGGATTTCTGCAACCATTGTAGGATGCACAATATAAGGCTCGCCAGAAAATCGGTTCTGATCACGATGAGCATCTAGAGCAAATTCATAAGCCTCTTCAATCCTTCGCACATCTTCTGCTAGCATATAGGTATTCGCTTTTTCAATTAATTGCTTTGCTAATCCTTCCATGCACTCACCTAAGTTCGGTATTTTCATTATATTATCAGCTTTTTGCAGCATAAAGTAAAGCATTAGCCTTGCTTTAGCTGTCAAATGTTTAAATTAGAATGGATATGTAATTAAAGAATAGATGTCAATATCGCCCAGTTTTTCTCTTCCATTTAAATTGCTTAGCTCGATTAAAAATGTAGCACCAACAATCTTCCCACCAAGCTTGTGCACAAGTTCAACCGTACTGCTGATCGTCCCGCCAGTCGCTAGCAAATCATCAATTAATAGTATTCTCTGCCCTGGTTTTATTGAGTCCTTATGTATGGCTAGTACGTCGCTACCATACTCTAAATCATAGCTAGCCTCAACACTCTCGGCAGGTAATTTTCCTTTTTTGCGAATCGGAACAAAACCCACTCCAATCGCATATGCCACTGGTGCCCCTATAACAAAACCACGTGCCTCGGGGCCAACAATTAAATCAACTTGTTTAGTCTCTGCATAGCAGGCAATTTGATTTACAATGCTGCGGAAAGCGGGTCCATCTTTTAATAGAGTAGTAATATCTTTAAAAGAAACTCCCTCTTGTGGAAAATCTGGAATAACTCTAATCAAACTTTTGTAATCCATGTATTTATAGTCCCCCTACTAGCGATACATTCTTAAATTTTACTCTAAATATTTAATGTCACGTATAATAATCTGGTTTTTAATGTAGCCGCGCCATTCATTTAAACTAAGTTCGCCTAATAAGTTAATTCTCGCACCAGGCTTAAGCAATTCACAAACCTCATCACTATTAAAGTATAAGGTTTCAATCGGTGCGCCATTATGCTTTAGCATTAATTTGTGATGTTGTTTATTTTTCCCAAGCTCCTGACAACTAGCAACCACCGCATTTTCAATTAGAAACACTGGTCGTGGATTACCGATTCCATGAGGTTCTAGGCGTTCAATCGTACTAATTAAGTCATAATCAATCTCATCAATACTTATGCTCGCATCAAATTGCTCAGATGGTATAAAATCACTTGGGGACAACCAATCACCCGCTACTTCACTCAACTTCTCCCGCAAAAGATCTATCCTATTAACTTCAACACTAAGCCCTGCAGCCTGTGGGTGTCCACCATAACTTAATAGATGCTCACTCACCTCAGTCAATGCCTCATAAAGATTAAAACCCTTAATGCTACGTGCAGAACCCTTTGCAATACCTGTTTCCTCATCAATATTAAAGATTATTGTTGGTTTATAATAGGAGCGGATTATCTGCGAAGCAACGATCCCAACAACTCCTGTACTCCAATTTTCTGCAGCAACTACCATGACTTTGTGCGCATCGAGCTTGTCCTCTTCAATTTTTGCCAGTGCTTCATCGGTAATTACCCGTACTAACTGTTGCCGTTCACGATTTATCTCTTCTAGCTCAGCAACAATCTGTTCAGCTTCGTTTAAATCATTCGTTAAGAATAATCTTACAGCCTTATCAGAAGATTCTAAACGACCAATTGCGTTAATTCTCGGGCCGATTATATGCCCAACATGATAAGTATTAAGCTTTTGGCCAGCTAAGCCCGTATTCTGGATTAGTCTTTCTAAACCTAAAATATTAGTTGAGCTCATTTGTTTCAAACCATTGATTGCAATCGTCCGATTTTCACCAATTAGTGGCATCATGTCAGCAATTGTTCCCAATGCGACTAACTCAATATATTCAGTTGGTACTCTACCCAGCAATGCATGAGCAAGTTTAAAAGCAACACCAACACCAGCTAAATCAATAAAAGGATACTTTTCATCAGCGCACTTGGGATTAATAATCGCTAAAGCCTGCGGCAAAATTTCCGGCGGTTCATGATGGTCAGTAATGATTAAATCGATACCAAGTTCAGAAGCCCGCGCCGCAGCCTCATTTGCTGCGATTCCCGTATCTACACTAATGATTAAATTTATCTGCTCCGAAGCAGCTTTGTCGATTGCTTCATTGTTAATTCCATAGCCTTCAGTGAAACGATTTGGAATATAAAATGAGCAATCTCCGCCAATTGTGGAAATAGCCAGCAGCAAGAGTGCAGTGCCTGTAACACCATCAGCATCATAATCACCATAAATCAATATTCTTTCTTTATCTTCTATTGCTTTTTTTATTCGTACTACTGCTTTCTCCATCTCATTAAACAAAAACGGATTATGATACGCTTGCGAGCCTGCTGCCAGAAAATCAAGAATCTCACTTGCTGTTCCCAGACCACGGTTTACTAAGATTCTGACTAATATTGGCGAAAGTATAAGTTCTGCTGACAGCTTTGAAATAAGCTGCTCATTATTTTCTGCTTTTATCCATCTCTTTTCTGTAAAAATCATTATCAGCTCCTAATCACCAATCAACTTGATAAGTGTAATAAGTTTTAAAAATGTGAAAAAAACCGCGTTAACGCGGTTTTTATATTTATTCACTAGGTAACTTTAAAGCACTTTTTCTGAAGTCACGCTTTCGCCAGATTAACCATAGCTGAGAAGCAATAAATATTGAAGAATATGCTCCACTCATTAGACCAATAATTAACGCAAAGGAGAAGTTATGAATTCCCGTGCCTCCAAATAAGAAGAGCGCTAACGCAACGACGACAACAGTTAAGGTCGTATTAATCGTCCGCATTAGTGTTTGATTCAGACTATAATTAACTACATCATCGAAATCTTCTTCTACCCTAAACTTTTTATTTTTCATATTCTCACGTATTCGGTCAAAAACAACAATTGTATCATTAATTGAGTAACCTACAATCGTTAAGACTGCAGCGATAAAAGTCATATCAACCTCAATTCGCATAATTGAAAATATAGCTATTATAAAGAAAGCATCGTAAAGCAGAGCCATAATACCAGCGATCGCGAAGCGATACTCAAAACGAATTGCTGTATAAATTACAATACCAACTGAAGCAGCAAGCACAGCAAAGAGTGCGTTTTTAGCTGTCTCTTGGGCAATCGTCGGATCAATTTTGCTCTCCGCAAGATCGACATTTTCACCATATTTACTAGAGAAAACATCCTTAATTATAGGTAGTACAGCAGATTCAATTGTTTCGTCAAATCTTAATACAACACTATCATTATCGTTACCAACTGCCATAATCAATGAGGGAGTTAGATCTAAATCTTTCAGACCAGCCGCTTTGCTCTCTGTCTCGACTTTTTCTAGTAGCTCTATTATTTCCTCTTCAGTGAAGCTCTGTCCAAGGCTAATTTCGATTCGAGAACCACTAGTAAAATCAATTCCCAAGTTTAGCCCAAATACAAACAAGGAGACGATACCTAGGATAACTATAACGAGTGAGATTGTTAAGAATATCTTGTTATGTTTAATAAAGTTTATATTAAAGTTCACTTATATCCTCCTCCTTTACCCCATAAGCACGTGGATTAGTAACTGCGTTAGATTTTACTAGAAGGTTAAGCATCAATCTTGAACCATAAACTGCTGTAACCATACTTACTAAGATACTGATAATCAAGGTGATAGCAAAACCACGTACCGAACCAGAAGAGGCACTGAAAATAAATAAAACTACCGCCGCAATAATCGTGGTTATATTCGCGTCAATAATCGTAACCAGCGAGCGACGTGAACCAGCACGCACAGACGATAGTAATGTTTTTCCCGTTTTTAACTCTTCGCGGACTCGTTCATATGTAAGTATATTTGCATCGACCGCCATACCGACCCCTAGCACTAAGGCTGCAATCCCCGATAGGGTCAAAGTAACATCTAGTTGCCAGAAAATTAATAAAACAATATACAGATAAACAGCTAGAGAAAAAACAGCTATTAATCCCGGAACGCGATAATAAGCAATCATATAGATCAAAACAATTATTGAACCAATAATACCAGCAATTACGGTTAGCTCTAAAGCCTTCATCCCTAAAGTGGCACCGACGCTTTGCGCCTGCATCTCAGTTAGTTCTAATGGCAGGGCACCCGCATTTAATAAGTCTGCAAGCCTTCGCGCTTCTTCAACAGAATCTTGACCAGTAATAATTGCATTACCACTTGCTATAACTGACTCGACTATTGGCGCAGTAATTAAATCCTCATCCAAATAAATAGCTATTGGTTGTCGGAGATATTGTGTCGTAATATCTCTAAATTTATCAGGGTCTTTTAATTTTAAAACAACAATTTGGTTGCCATTGTTATCAAAATCAATTCCAGCACCGCCAACAACTAGATCAGTCCCGTCCAACAAAATTTCGCCATCGCTGTTTCTGAAAGTAAGATAGGCTGGTTTTCCTAATAATTCCCGAGCATCATCTTGGTCGGTCACACCAGCAAGCTGGACACGTATTCGGTCTTCGCCTTCAATTGTAATTGTTGTCTCAGAAACACCAAGAACGTCTATCCGACGTTCTAAAGCCGCAGCCGTCTCCGTCAGGGCTTTATGTGAAACCACTGTTTCGTTTTGTGCTTCTGCTTTGTATAAAACTTCAAAGCCGCCCTGTAAATCAAGTCCCAGTGTTATGTTTTCTGCTACTGGAACAATTGTCATGACAATTAGTACCATTAATACGACAACAATCAGTATTAATGTGACTAAATGTTTAACTTTTACCATCAGGTCTTTCCCCCTCTAAAATTCAATAGTGTTATTATATCAAAACTCTTCGTCCTTATATACCTTTAACATCATCCAATTCATATAATTCGCAGCTTTTAATGTCAGAATATCGTTAATAATCTGGTGAATATGTGGTTGCTCGTCTGTATATTTCGAACTAACGCACTCCCAAATTTTTTCTCCATCAATATTATCATAGCCTAAAGATTTAAATTCCTTTGCCTTTTGGTTGCACAGAAATTCAACTTGTTTCGTTAGATCTCGTTTATTTAATTCAGCCATTAAACTCACCACCTGCAAATCGATATTCTTATTATAACCTATTGACGCTAAAATTTAAGTATAATTTCATAGTAAATAAATAAAAGTTGACCAATAGCTGGTCAACCTTTATTAAGAATAAGCTAAATTCAGGGTATCCTCTTTATTTATTGAGGACACTACTAATAGCTGAGCGGTCCACCTTTATAACGGAATCATCATTGATTTGAAGCATTGCATAATCTTCTCCTAATTCAACGATTGTTCCATGAATGCCACCCAATGTAATTACTTCATTGTCCACCTCTAGGGCACTAATCATCTCAGTTCTCTGCTTATTTCTTTTTGATTGTGGACGAATTAATAGAAAATAGAAAATAGCTATTAATATTACTAACCATATCAATGAAAAAAGTGCAGAACTTTCAGCAGGTGCAGCAGTAGCGCCATTTTCAGCGAATTCACTTATATAACCAATCATTGCTTCCCCTCCTTCTTAAAATCAAGTATAGAATATCAGATTTTCCTAGTTTTGTAACTATTCAATTTGATATTTAGTAAAAAACTCTTGTTTATATTCGCTTAAACGATTATCTAGAATTGCCTGGCGAATATTTTTCATTAATTGTATCAGAAAGTACAGATTATGGTAAGTAGTTAAGCGTAATCCCATTATCTCATTTGCCTTTATTAGGTGCCTAATATATGCGCGTGAATAATTACGACAAGCATAGCATCGGCATTCTTCGTCTAAAGGGCGATAATCTTCTGCATAAATCGCATTTCTGATTACTAGCCTTCCTTTGCTAGTCATTGTAGTACCGTTACGTGCAATCCGCGTCGGTAAAACGCAATCAAACATATCAATTCCAGCCATTACCGCGTCAAATAAAGATAAGGGGTCGCCAACACCCATCAAATAGCGTGGCTTCTCCTCTGGTAGAATCGGGCTTGTATAGGCAAGTACCTCGTTCATCAGTTCACGTGGTTCACCCACGCTAAGCCCACCAATCGCATAACCTGGAAAATCCAACTCAATTAAAGCTCTAGCACTCTCCTGCCTTAGGTCACGATACATGCCACCTTGTACTATCCCGAACAAGGCTTGCTGATCAGTCGCCTGATGCGCCTCCTTGCAACGCTTAGCCCAGCGTGTTGTCATCTCCATAGATTTTTTAACATATTCGTAGTCAGCTGGGTAGGGAGCACACTCATCGAAAGCCATAATTATATCTGCACCAAGTGCATTCTGTATTTCTATTGCTTTTTCTGGTGAAATAAACAGTTTATCACCATTCAAATGATTAAAAAAATGTACACCCTCTTCAGTTATTCTTCGACGTTCGCTCAGACTAAATACTTGAAAGCCTCCACTATCAGTCAGAATCGGTTTGTGCCAATTCATAAATTTATGTAGTCCTCCTGCATTGCTCACAATCTCTTCCCCTGGTCGAATATGCAAGTGATAAGTGTTGCTTAGAATAATCTCTGCCCCAAGTTCAACAAGCTCTTCGGGACTCATTGCCTTTACAGTAGCTTGTGTTCCTACCGGCATAAATACAGGCGTCTGCACTGTTCCATGAGGAGTATTTAAAAGACCGGCACGTGCGCCAGTCTTGCTATCTTTATTATGTAGTTCAAAATTAATTGCCGTCATCTTTTTCACTCACATCCTAGTTGTTTAGATAATTAACATTGCATCGCCAAAACTAAAGAACCGGTACTCTCTCTCAATTGCCTCCTGATACGCCTGCATAATATTACTCCTACCCGCTAGCGCAGATACCAACATGATTAAAGACGATTTTGGCAGATGAAAATTAGTCAATAACTGATCAATTGCAGCAAATTCATATCCTGGATAGATAAAAATATCAGTCCAGCCACTCGCCTCAGTATAAAGGCCAGTCTCTCGGTCGTAGATTGTCTCTAAAGTTCGAGCAGTCGTTGTGCCGACAGCTGTAACCTTTTTGCTAGAGCTACGAACTTCATTTAGTAGTTCCATATTTTCTTTACTAATCGAAAAATATTCTGAATGCATCTTGTGGTCTTCAATATTTTCAGCAGTTACCGGTCGAAAGGTACCAAGTCCAACATGTAAAGTAAGATAAATTATCTTAACACCTTTCGCTTCAAGTTCCGCAAGAAATTCTTCGGTAAAATGTAAGCCTGCAGTTGGCGCTGCCGCTGACCCTTGTTCACGCGAGTAAACAGTTTGGTATCGTTCCTGATCATCCAGGCTTTCTTTAATGTATGGTGGTAAGGGCATTGTCCCAAGTTTTTCTAATAGTTCAATAAAAAGACCTTCATAAGTAAATCGAATAATCCTACCACCAGTTGCAGTAATCCCCTCAACATCAGCTTCTAAAAGACCGTCGCCAAAAATTATCTTGCTACCAACATCCAAACGTTTGGCCGGCTTGACTAGTGTCTCCCAACAGTTATCCTGTAATTGCTTTAACAGCAGAATCTCAACTCGCGCACCAGTTCCAGCTTTGACGCCAAAAAGACGTGCCGGCAGAACTCGTGTATCATTAAGCACCAGTCCATCACCTGCATTAAGGTAGCTGCTAAGTTCTTTGAAACTTCCATGTTTAATCTGACCAGTCTGACGCTTTAGTATTAGCAGTTGTGACTGGTCCCGTACCGATAAAGGTTGCTGAGCAATTAAGCACTCGGGCAGATTAAAATCAAATAAATCAGTCTTCATACTTGGCTCCTCTTAGTAAATCTGCTTAAGCTCAACATCACGATAATAATATTCTAAAATCTCTTTATAATTATAACCATCTGCAGCCATGCCGCGTGCACCCCACTGTGACATACCGATTCCATGTCCCCAGCCCTTCCCATTTAGAACATAACTCTGTACTTTAGAGGTGACTTTTACATCGCCGGCTGCATTAAGAACTAAATACTCATCCTGATTATTGTTTGTGCTAGCTAATGGAACAACTCCACTTGCGCTTGCAACGTACAACTTATTACTTTCATTCACCTTTGATGATTTTTGACCACCTGCTCCGAGAACTTCTATTCGACCAGTCTGTTCAATCTCAAAGAAACTGCTTAAAACACCGGTCGAGGTAGAACCAAGCATCGTCCGATAATAATCTGGATACCTAATCGGAATAATCTTATTACCTGTTGCTAGCTCCATTACCCTGCCAGATGGACCGTAGGAAGCAATTTTCAAATCAAGAATCGGGGAAGTTATTCCGCCTCCCGTATCAGATTGAAATTGATTAACGCGATTCATAATATATTCTGGAGAAAGCGGACTTGTTCGCCAAGAATATGAATTGTTCTCCTTAATTGTTTCGAGTATCATTATTTGCTGTCCCAGATCTAAGGTCATTTTAACACTACAATAAGCAGTACTAGGACCAGTTCGCATATTTACATTTGCTGCATTTAAGGCACCAGCTTTTAGACCAAGCGCATTCTCTGACCCAGAGAGAGTGATGAAATCACTACGTACATAGCCGGTTATCCCACTCGGAAGAATAACGCGATACCAATCTCTCGCATTAATCTCAGCTTGACGATCCCAGTCCGATGCTTTTACATAGGTAGAGGGAACATTATTTCCCCAGATTTCTGTTCCATGCGCAGTAATTCCACCAGCATTTGCGGAATAGAATGTGTTAAAGGTTTTACCTTTGTATAAGGCAACAATGCCCTTTGTCTCATTCACTGCACGCGTCAAATTACTTGCCTCTTGCGCCACACCAAAATATGCCTGATCGGCAGTTGTATCGTAAATATCGGCAATCGAATTACGAGGATACAATTGCTTCTGGTAGGCAAAAGTTCTGGCAGTAACTGCCTGTGCTTTTTGTGCCTCTAGTGGCCAACCGCTATACATCTCTGAGCCAACAACTGACCATAGATAGGTTTCTAGGGGCAAAAAATTAACTAAAGTTGTTTTTCCATTAAATAATTGCAGATTAATTTCCCCGCGATAACGGATTGCGTTTCTCTGATAAATTCGCTCATCAATTTTAATTGTTGAATTTTCAGTTAAATTTGCTAGCTTAATTACTGAATCTTTTGAAAAACAAAATAGCTTATATTTAGTTAAAGCAGTGCCCGCTATGTGTGCCAGTTCCTTATGTATTACATAGGAATCACTTGCCGGATTTGTAAGTACAAGTCCGTACTTCTGCTCGATAGTTGTTTTTAATTGATTATGCGCTGTTATATCTGCAGCATCACCAATAAATACATAATGGCCTCCAGTCCCGTTCAAATATTCTCCTGGATAGGCAATGTATCCATCATTATTTAATTGTGCTGCAAACTCTCTCGCAGCTTCGATAGTAGCATAGGCGCCCGTAACCCAATAATTGCTGGCAATTACTTTGCTGCTTAACTGTTGTTGTGCAGCTATGTCCGAGCGCACTAAACCAGCCTGTTCCGCTGTTGCAAAGTTACCCACAGTCACACGGTATTTATTAGAGCCTGTAAGTGGTGCCACCTCAATTACCGGATTAAGGTTATGAGTTCTCACTGCTTTAATTCGTGAAGCAACTCGGTCAGCCTCTTGACGATCTGTCGTTTCCGTTACTAATAATGAATAGCCTGCAAACTGCAAGCCAACCTTTTCATTACTCGTTGCCTTATAAGTAAATTCGCCAGCTGGGCCTTTTGTATTAGTTATGGTAAAGCCATCCGTACTGCTAGCCGTTATTAAATCTTCAAAATCTGACTGACCAGTTAGTAGCATCACGCGTATCATGCTGTAGCTATTTGCCTGTGCCGCTATAGGTAATGCTATCACCATAATCAAAGTTAAAATTATAAATAAGAGCATTGCTTTTTTAATTTTTTCTCTTGCTAGCTGCATCGATTCAGTCCCCTTCGCTTTTAATTTTCTACTTTACATTATAGCATAATCAAATAGTATGTATAATAAGAAAAGACGATTCATCACAACTTCCGAATCGTCTTATAATCCAATCTTTTTATTCAGTTATCAGTTTATCGATCGCGGCACCGGGTGGCACCATTGGTAAAACCTTTTCATCGATATCAAGTATAAAATCAATCACAACTGGACCATCTGCAGCAAGCGCCTTTTTTAGCACCTGATCAACATCTTCTTTCTCAGTGACTCGATAGCCGGTTGCACCATACGCCTCAGCAAGCTTCACAAAATCAGGTCCGCGATTAAGTGTTGTTTCTGAGAAGCGTCCCTCGTAAAATAGCTTCTGCCACTGTCTTACCATACCTAAGGTACCGTTATTCATTACCGCTATAATAATTGGCAGCTTATAAAAAACCGCAGTCGCAAGCTCGTTGCAATTCATCCGAAAACTACCGTCGCCTGCAATGTTGAAAACGATCTTCTCAGGTCGACCAATTGCGGCACCAATCGCTGCGCCAGTACCGTATCCCATGGTACCTAAACCACAGGAGGAGATAAAGGTTCTCGGTTTCGTGTATTGATAAAACTGCGCCGCCCAAATCTGATTCTGTCCAACCTCAGTCGCGATGAGAGCCTCACCCTTTGTTAGTTTATCAATCCGTTCAATAATATATTGTGGACGGAGAACCTCGTCATCTTGATATCTAAGAGGATGTTCCCGCTTAATATCCATAACTTCATCATACCAAGGACCTTTCTGCTTCTCCTTAACATTTTTATTAAGTTGAGCTAAAATACCCTTAACGTCACCAATAATATGATGATCGGTTTGTATGTTTTTATTTATCTCGGCTGGGTCAATATCAATCTGCAGAATTTTCGCATCCGGGGCAAAGCGGTCCGCGCGACTAATTACACGATCACTAAAACGCACACCTACTGCAATCAATAAATCGCATTTTGTAGCAGCGATGTTTGATGCTTTTGTTCCGTGCATTCCAATCATTCCAGTAAATAGCTCATCATTTCCTGGGAAACCCCCGAGCCCCATCATGCTCGCAGCGACTGGCGAATTAATCTTATAGGCAAACTCGGTTAACTCCTTAGCTGCATCAGCAAAGACCACCCCACCACCGCTATAAATAAATGGTCTTTTAGAATTCTTAATCATTTCGACAGCTTTTGCAATATCTTCCTTAGGAGCCTCCGATAATTTTATAATTTCTCGTGGCTTTTCCTTGCTATAATCTGCAGTTAAAACTGTTACATCTTTAGGAATGTCAATCAGAACAGGCCCTGGCCTACCCTCTTGTGCAATATAAAAAGCACGGTAAATTGTATCTGCTAGATCATTAACGTCCTTTACAATAAAGTTATGTTTTGTAATTGGCATCGTTACTCCAGCAATATCAATCTCCTGGAAGCTATCCTTACCTAGTAAGGGAACTGCAACGTTACCCGTAATCACTATTAAAGGAACTGAGTCCATATAAGCAGTCGCAATGCCAGTAACTGTGTTTGTTGCGCCCGGTCCAGAAGTGGCAATGCAGACGCCAACCTTACCAGTCACTCGCGCATAAGCATCTGCTGCATGCGAAGCCCCTTGTTCATGAGATGTTAGTATGTTCCTAATCTGACCCTGATACTTATATAGTTCATCAAAAATATTTAATACCGTACCTCCGGGAATTCCAAAAACAGTATCCACTTCATGTTCAATCAAACATTTAACAATAATTTCTGCACCCGTTATACGCATCTCTTTTCCCTCCCACAAAGCTCTCTATATTTTAAGGATTGCACCAGTGCTAGCCGATCTAACAAGTTTTGCGTAACGTGCTAAATAACCTGTTTTAATTTTCGGTTCTGGCGCCGTCCAATTATGTTTTCTTTCAACAAGCTCCTCTTCACTTAACTCAATATCAAGTGTACCAGCAAACATATCAATCGCAATTATATCGCCATCACGAACAAATGCGATTGCCCCTCCCTCGGCTGCTTCCGGTGACACATGACCAATCGACGCTCCCTTAGTAGCCCCGCTAAACCTTCCATCGGTAATTAGTGCAACATCACGATCAAGTCCCATCCCTGCAAGCGTAGAGGTTGCTGCCAACATCTCCTTCATACCAGGTCCACCCTTCGGTCCCTCATAGCGGATAACAACTACCTGCCCTTTCTCAATGCGACCATTCTGGATTGCCGCAAGCGTCTCCTCCTCGGAGTTAAAGACAATCGCCGGTCCGCGATGCTTAAGCATTTCCTCGGCAACAGCTGAGCGCTTAACAACAGCGCCATCGGGTGCTAGGTTGCCTTTAAGCACTGCAATTCCACCGGTCTCACTATAGGGGTTCTCAATTGAGCGAATAACCTCTGGGTCAAGATTTTTTGTTGATTTAATGTTTGTACCTACTGTCTCGTTGGTAACAGTAATGTTGTCCAACTTCAACAGCTTCTTCTTTGCAAGTTCCTTCATCACAGCACTAATACCACCTGCTCGATCTAAATCTATAACATGATGGCTGCCGGCTGGACTAAGTTTGCAAAGATTTGGTGTTGATGCGCTTATCTCATTCACTAACTCTAAGTCTAAAGTTATTCCTGCTTCATAAGCGATGGCCGGTAAATGAAGAATACTGTTTGTGCTACCGCCAATAGCCATATCAACAGTTAATGCATTATGGAATGCCGCTTCGGTCATAATATTTTGCGGTCTAATATTATTGTCAATCAGTTTACGAATACCCATACCAGCATACTTGGCCAAACGAATTCGTCTTGCCTCAACAGCAGGGATCGTACCATTACCAGGCAGTCCCATACCGAGCGCTTCTGTAAGACAGTTCATGCTGTTTGCAGTGAACATTCCTGAGCAAGAACCACAACCCGGACAAGCATTTTCTTCATAAGCAGTTAGTTCTTCTGCTGTTAAATTTCCAACCTGATAACCACCTAGGGCTTCAAATACAGTTGTCAGGCTGATATCCTGCCCATTAACGCGACCAGGCATCATTGGCCCGCCACTAACAAAAATCGTTGGAATATTTATACGTGCAGCTGCCATTAACATGCCAGGCACTATTTTGTCGCAGTTTGGTACCATGACCAGCGCATCGAATTTATGGGCCATCGCCATTGTCTCAATTGAATCTGCTATCAGCTCACGTGTAGCTAGCGAATAGTTCATTCCACTATGCCCCATCGCAATCCCATCACAGACTCCAATCGATGGAATCTCAATCGGCGTGCAAGCAACCATCCGTACACCAGCTTTAACAGCGTCAACCAACTGGTCCAGGTGGATATGCCCTGGTACAATCTCGCTTTTGGCATTAACAACGCCTACTAAAGGCTGAGCAATCTCCTCATCCGTATAGCCCATCGCCTTAAATAAGGAACGATGTGGTGCGCGGCTAGTCCCCTTCTTTACATCATCACTTCTCATTTTCTCACATCCTAATAAATTGGCTCGCCTGTACTCTGAGTATATTCCTTAAAAGCAGCCATTATTTCTTTTGTAATCGGGCCAACCTCACCAGTATCACCGATCACTCGCTCGTCGACCGAGATAACAGGGATAACTTCTGCAGCAGTACCGGTTAAGAAACACTCATCAGACGAATAAACATTATAGAGTGTAAACTCTTTCTCAACTACTTTATAACCAAGTTCTTCAGCAAGATCCATCACTGTACGACGCGTAATTCCATCAAGAATTCCAACATGGATTGGTGGTGTGATAATTTCGTCATCTTTTATAATAAAAATATTGTCGCCCGTACATTCAGCAACGATACCATCGTGATTTAACATTAGCGCCTCTTGTACTCCTGCTTGATTCGCTTCAATTTTTGCTAAGATATTATTTAAATAGTTTAAAGACTTGATTTGCGGGTCAACTATCGTCGCCTTATTACGTCGTTGCGTTGCAGTTACAATCGGCATACCTTTTTCGTACATTTTAGCCGGATAAAGTGTAATTGCTGATGCAATAATAAAGATAGTTGGAACCTTGCTATTCTTCGGATTTAAACCCAGTACACCAACGCCACGTGTGACGACTGGTCGAATATAGCCATCTTGAATATTATTACGGCGACAAGTTTCAATTAAAACTTCCTTAAACTCAGCTTTCGTTATTGGCATTTCCAATAAAATCGCTTTTGCAGCATAAAAAATTCGATCAATATGTTCCTGACATTTGAAGATTCGACCATTATAGACGCGAATTCCTTCAAACACTCCATCACCATATAATATTCCTTGGTCAAATACTGAAACTTTTGCTTCTGACTTAGGAACATACTCTCCATTTAAGTAAACAATCATCTCTTGGCTCATCCCTACATCCCCCTAATATTATTTATTTAATTTATTCTAGAGCCTTTAAAATTAGCTCTCCCATCTCTTTAGTGCCAACAAGTTTCATATTATCACTCATTATATCACCTGTCCGATAGCCGCCATTTAAGACGAACTCCACCGCAGTCTCAATTGCAGCTGCCTCTTTTTCTAAATCAAATGAATACCGGAGCATCATCGCTGCAGAAAGTATCATAGCGATTGGATTGGCCTTATCTAGTCCAGCGATATCTGGCGCCGATCCATGGATTGGTTCATACATTCCTAGTCTTTTTTCGCCAATACTAGCTGACGGCAACATGCCAATCGAACCAGTAATCATGCTTGCTTGATCGGATAGAATATCGCCAAACATATTCTCAGTTAAAATTACGTCAAATTGTTTTGGATTTCGCACCAGCTGCATGGCTGCATTATCAACATACATATGATTAAGCTCTACCTCTGGGTAGTCTTGCGCCACTTTGATCACTGTCTCGCGCCATAACCTTGACGATTCCAGAATATTGGCTTTGTCAACACTAGTTATCTGTTTAGAACGTTTCATCGCAATATCGAAACCACGACGTGCAATTCTTTCTACTTCATAAACAGAGTAGGCCATCGTATCATAAGCCTCTGGTCCATACTTACCCTCACGACGACCTCGTTCACCAAAGTAAAGACCGCCAGTCAACTCTCGCAGAACCATTAAATCTAGACTATCACCAATAATTTCTGACTTCAGTGGACAAGCATCCTTTAATGCCTCATAAATAATCGCTGGGCGTAAATTAGCAAAAAGCTTAAGTTCTCCGCGCAAACCTAGTAGAGCCTGTTCCGGACGCAAGTTACCGTCAAGATGATCCCATTTTGGTCCACCCACCGCTCCAAGTAGAACGGCATCGCTTGCTTGGCAAGTTGCTAAACTTTCAGCAGGCAGAGGGATTCCATATTCATCAATAGCAACACCACCTGCTAAGACCTCAGTAAAATTAAATTGGTGTCCATATTTTGCGCCAATCTTCTCTAGGATAATTAGCGCTTGCTCAGTTATATCAGGGCCAATACCATCGCCAGGTACGGTCGCTATCTGGTAGTTCATTGTTGGCCTCCAATCTGATTGATCAGACCATCGGCTTCAATTATCTTTTGCATAAACTCAGGAAATGGCTCAGCCTGATAGCTTTCATCCTTCGTTTTATTGTAGATTTTCCCTGTTGCAAAATCTATTTCTAATTGGTCTCCACCCTCAATTTTTCTTGCTGCTTCCTCAGATTCAAGAATTGGCAGACCAGTATTAATTGCATTACGATAGAAAATTCGAGCAAAAGTTGCGGCAATAACGCAAGATACACCCGCTGCTTTAATTGCAATTGGTGCGTGTTCACGCGATGAACCACAGCCAAAATTTCGTTCAGCCACAATAATATCTCCCGCCTCAACCTTGTCAACAAAAGTCGCATCAAGATCAATCATGCAATATTTTGCGAGCTCTTGTGGATCTGATGTATTTAAATAGCGTGCCGGAATAATCACATCCGTATCAACGTTATCACCATATTTGAAAACTTTACCTTCAACTTTCATAATCTTAACTCCCTTCAACCTGCTCTATAAGTTTAATCACTTATCTCCTCTGGATTACTAATATAGCCAGTCAGCGCTGAAGCCGCTGCAACAGCTGGACTTGCAAGATATACTTCAGATTCAGGATGCCCCATTCTACCGACAAAATTACGATTTGTTGTAGAAACAGCACGCTCACCTTTAGCTAGGACACCCATATGTCCACCTAAACATGGTCCACATGTCGGTGTGCTAAATACTACTCCCGCTTCAACAATGTCCTTAACCAGGCCTTCTTCAAGTGCTTGTAGATAAACCTTCTGTGTGCCTGGGAAGACGAGTACGCGCACACCTTTTTTTACTTTCTTGTCTCGCAAAATTTCAGCAGTAACCCGCAAGTCTTCCATTCGTCCGTTTGTACAAGAACCTATTACGACCTGATCAACTTTGACCATCCCCACGTCATCAATTGTCCTTGTATTATCTGGGAGATGGGGAAAAGCAACTGTTGGACGGATCTCCGCTAAATTTATTTCATAAACCTCGTCATATTCCGCATCAGCATCAGGTTCATAGATCTTATATGGTCGTTTTGAGTGTTCTTTAACATACTCAATTGTCTTATCATCGACAATAAAAATGCCGTTTTTAGCGCCCGCTTCAATTGCCATATTCGCCATGGTGAAGCGATCATCCATTAAGAGATTACCTACACCATCACCCATAAACTCCATCGATTTATAAAGCGCACCATCAACACCGATCATACCGATAATATGCAGAATTACATCTTTACCACTTACCCATTTAGACATTTTTCCCTGAAGAACAAATTTTATCGCTGCGGGAATCTTAAACCAAGCTTCACCAGTTGCCATTCCTGCTGCCATATCAGTACTGCCAACACCTGTTGAGAACGCTCCAAGTGCACCATATGTACAAGTATGGGAATCGGCGCCGATTACTACATCACCGGGAACGACTAACCCTTTCTCCGGGATTAACACATGCTCAATTCCCATTTCACCAATCTCAAAATAGTTCTCAATCTCTTTATCATAAGCAAACTCCCGAATAAACTTGCACTGCTCTGCTGCTTTTATATCCTTGTTCGGTGTAAAGTGATCAGGTACAATCGCAATTTTGCTCTTATCGAAAACTTCATCTATACCAATTTTATTAAATTCTTTGATTGCAACCGGGGTCGTAATATCATTCCCAAGAACTAAATCAAGCTTAGCTCTAACTAGTTGCCCAGCTTTCACTCTCTCCACTCCAGCGTGTGCTGCTAAGATTTTCTGAGTCATTGTCATCCCCATTACACTACCCCCAATTTTACTTTTCAATATCTCGTAACAGCTTATATTCTAGTGAATCAACCAGTGCCAGCCAACTAGCTTCAATGATGTCAGTTGAAACACCGACCGTACTCCAATATTCTTCGCCATCAGTTGACTCAATCAGAACACGAACCTTGGCTGCGGTCGCATCCTTAGTATCCACTACCCGCACCTTAAAGTCGACTAAGCTAACACTTTTAAGACTCGGATAAAAAACCTCTAGCGCCTTACGTAGCGCCTTATCCAGCGCATTGACTGGACCATTGCCCTCTGCAGCTGTCATTTCAGTTTTGCCGTCAACATTAATCTTAATAATCGCTGCTGAATTAGTTGCGCTATCCTTTACTGGTTGGCGCCCCATCGTCGTAAAGTTTTCTAACTCGAAAAATGGTACATATTTACCTAATTGTTTGCGAATTACAAGTTCAAAAGTGCTCTCCGCCCCTTCAAACTGGTAACCAATATGTTCTAATTCCTTGAGCTTATCAATAATTTTTTGTGTCTCAAGCGAATCCTTATTAAGTGTTGAATCAAACTCGCGAATTTTTGCCAGTATAGTACTTCGACCAGCAAACTCTGAGGTTAAAATCCGTCGTTCATTACCAACTAAGGCAGGATCTATGTGCTCAAAAGATTGCGGATTCTTATTAACCCCATCAATATGCATTCCACCCTTATGCGCAAAAGCGCTCCTTCCAATGAATGGCATGTTATCCTTAACACTCACGTTTGCGATTTCCGCAAGTGTAATTGCAGTCGTTCTCAACCTTGGCATCTGTTCTTGCGGGATACAACTTAGCCCCTTTTTGAGCTGCAAGAGCGGAATAATGCTTGATAAATTAGCATTCCCACAACGTTCACCAAAGCCAATAAAAGTACCTTGAACATGATCAGCTCCAGCCTCTACAGCCATAATAGAATTAGCAACGCCTACGCCACTATCGTTATGCGCATGAATCCCAATCGAAACATCATACTTATCACAGACAAGTTTTGTAATCTCATATATCTCACTTGGAAATGCGCCACCGTTCGTATCACAGAGAACTAAAGCATCAGCCCCACCTTCATACGCAGCTTCCAGAGTCTGCATAGCATACTCTGGGTTATGCTTATAGCCGTCATAAAAATGCTCGGCATCATAAATAACATCTTTACCAAGCTCCTTAAAGTAAGCGATACTCTCCCTAATCATATCTAGGTTCTCTGGTAAGCTTGTCCTAATAATATCTGTAACATGAAAGTCCCAGCTTTTCCCGAAGAGTGTCACGACATCTGTTCCAGCAGCCTCTAGTGAAAGGATATTCGTATCCTCCGCAGCGCTAATCCCTCTGCGACGCGTACTACCAAAGGCAGCTAGCTTAGAAGTTTTAAGCTTAAGATTTTTGACCTCTGAGAAAAACTCTAAGTCTTTCGGATTAGATCCTGGATTCCCCGCCTCGATATAAGCTACGCCGAAACTATCTAACAGCTTAACAATTTTTAGTTTATCTTTAACCGAAAAAGAAATTCCCTCAGCCTGTGCGCCATCACGCAAGGTTGAATCGAAAATCGAAATTCGTTTAGACATTGAGCTCAGCTCCCTCTTTTTCCAGCTCCTCAGTACTATAAATCAATTTATTAATAGCATTTAAATTTGCGATAATACTTGCTTCGATAACGTCTGTGCTAACTCCTCGACCACTATGCAACTTGCCATTCTTACGAATTTTAACAAGAGCCTCACCCTGGGCATCCTTGCCGCCAGTAATAGCATCTAGTTCATAGGCTTCAAGTTTATATTCAAAACCAACAAGTTTTTCAATCGCCTTAAAAGCAGCATCAACTGGACCATCACCAGTCGATACATCTTCAATAATTATTTCGTCGCCGCACTCATTAGTTGTTATCAACTTAATTGAAGCGACTGACGTAATCGTGTTTCCACTATTAATAAAAAAGCTTTTCAGCTTATATCGTTCGGGAGTGCTAATTGACTTATGTAGAATAAGTGCCTCAATATCACGATCTGCTATAACTTTCTTCTTATCGGCTAGCTCTTTAAACTCTTGAAAAGCAATTGCCAACTCATCCTCTGCCAATGAATAACCTAACTCGCTAATCCTTTCCTCAAAAGCGTGCTTGCCCGAGTGTTTACCTAGTACCATGATATTATCTGTTAATCCAATCGATTCAGGTGTCATGATTTCATAGGTTCCTTTATGAGCTAATACGCCATGCTGATGAATACCTGACTCATGCGCAAAAGCATTCTCTCCTACGATCGCTTTGTTCGATTGAACGCGCATACCAGTGATTGACGAGACAAGTCGGCTCGAACGATAAATCTGTTTTGTATCAATATTTGTATAGTAAGGATAGTAGTCCTTACGTGTCTTAAGAATCATTACTATTTCTTCTAAAGCAGCATTACCAGCTCGCTCACCAATTCCATTTATGGTACACTCCACCTGAGTTGCACCTGCTACAATTGCCGCTAAGGAATTGGCAACAGCAAGACCAAGGTCATTATGACAGTGAACAGCAATATCAACCTGATCAATATTTTTTACATTGTTGCGTATATCAGTAATCAATTGACCGAACTCCTCAGGATTTGCGTAGCCAACTGTATCCGGAATATTTACTGTAGTTGCACCAGCAGCGATAACCGATTCCAATACGCGATAAAGAAACTCGCGATTACTACGAGATGCATCTTCAGCAGAAAATTCCACATCATTACAATACTTCTTCGCATATCTAACAATCTCTGTCGCCTGTGCTAGGACCTCTTCCTCAGTCATGCGCAACTTATATTGCATATGTAAATCAGAGGTGGCTAGAAAAGTATGAATCCGCGGGCTAGCAGCTCCCTTAATCGCTCCCCATGCCGCGTCAACATCTTTGGTTAGTGCCCGTGCTAGACTAGCAACGGTACACTCCTTAATCTCATCAGCAATCGCCTTAACCGCATTAAAATCTCCAGGGGAGGCAATGGCAAAACCAGCCTCAATAATATCGACCCCTAGCCTTTCCAGCTGGCGAGCCACCTTTAATTTTTCTTGCAGATTCATACTACTACCAGGAGACTGCTCACCATCTCGCAAAGTCGTATCAAATATCTTGATTCTTTGTGCCATTTTCCACCCCACCTTTTCTATTAATTAATTTAAGCTTAATTGAACATCTATTCTTATTCTTCCTGTTTAATCCAGGACATCATTTTGCGTAGTTCCTTACCGACCTGTTCAATCTGATGTTCAGACTGCATTCTGCGTTCAGCGTTAAAGTTTGGTCGATTAGCTTGATTCTCAAGAATCCAATTGCGAGCAAAAGTTCCATCTTGAACCTCAGTTAAAACCTTGCGCATCTCATTTCTCGTATCCTCATTAATAATTCTTCTACCAACAGAGTAGTCACCGTATTCCGCAGTATCACTGATTGAATAGCGCATATAGTTTAAGCCACCCTCATTAATTAAATCAATAATCAACTTCATTTCATGTAAACATTCAAAATACGCACTTTCTGGTGAATATCCTGCCTCTACCAGTACCTCAAAACCAACCTTAATTAGCTCGGTCACTCCACCACACAGAACTGCCTGTTCCCCAAATAGATCTGTCTCCGTCTCCTCTTTAAAAGTTGTTTCCAGGATACCTGCACGACCAGCGCCAATTCCTGCAGCGTAAGCCAGTGCTAAGTCCATTGAATTGCCAGTGGCATCTTGATAGACGGCAACTAGGCTTGGAACCCCTTTCCCTTCAACGAATTGCGAACGAACAGTATGTCCCGGACCTTTTGGTGCAACCATAAACACGTTAACATCTGCTGGTGGCACAATCTGCCCATAATGAATATTAAAGCCGTGCGCGAAAACTAAGGAGTCTCCTGGCTTAATGTTTGGTTCAACTACTTCTTTATATAGTTTAGCCTGTTTTTCATCATTAACTAGTAGCATAATTATATCTGCAGCCTTGCTCGCTTCCTGCGCAAACTCTACCTTCAGCCCTGCAGTAACCGCTTTATCCCAGGATTTGCTGCCTTCGTATAGTCCGACTACCACATTAACACCTGATTCATGTAGGTTCAGTGCATGCGCATGTCCTTGACTGCCATAGCCAATAATTGCAACAGTCTTCCCCTTTAATAAATCTAAATTACAATCTTTGCCATAATATAATTTTGCCATTATTATTCCTCCTAGATATTGTTAGATAAATTTAGTAGCTATTTTATTTAATCTTCTTTGCTCCTCTTGGCAAGGCAGTAAGCCCTGTTCGCACCATTTCGATAATCTCGTATGCTTGCAAAATATCGATCAGCGCAGTAATCTTTCGATCATCACCAGTAACTTCAATAATAACTGTGTCGCTTGCAATGTCGATAATTTTTCCACGGAAAATATTTACCGTTTCAAAAATTTCCGAGCGCGATTTAGAGTCTGCCCTTACCTTAATCAGTGCAATTTCACGAAAAACTGAATCCTCTGGGGCCAGCAGCACTATTTCAATCACCTCAATTAGCTTGTTTAATTGCTTCCTGATTTGCTCAAGAATATATTCGTCACCACGTACAACAATCGTCATTCTTGAAATAGTTGAATCAGCAGTCTCACCAACTGTCAGGCTGTCAATATTGTAGCCTCTTCTAGTAAATAGACCAGCGACTCTGCTCAGAACGCCTGCTTGGTTCTCAACTAATATTGATAATACATGCCTTTCCATAGCTCCTACCTCCAATCTCTTTTTAAAGCTCGCTTTTTCGAGTCATAAATCCTTGTCTTTCAAGTCATAAATCTTTATCTATAAAATCAAATATCATAAATTCTAAATTATCTGACTATTTATATAAATTTATAACATTTTATGCTTTTTGCTAGTAAATAGCAAGGATTACTTAGTTTTATTCTTATCCTATCTATTCTGACGATTTAAGCGATCAAGAAAACGTGTAATCTTGCCAACATTTTTTACTGGTGTTAAACCTAAATAGTCAAACATATAACGAACAAAATGATGATTTGTTGTTTCCCATTCTAGCTCATAATCGACAACATCAAGGTAACTGCTTTTATCAATGCTAATCGTATCAGTATAGAATTTGTAATCCTGACGAACGGTAACTAGGGTGCCAACCATTTCTAAACTCTCACCAAGATATTCACCAAGTACAGCTATGTTTTGCAGAAGTTGATTATCTTTAACAATCCCATTTTTAATAAATTCACCGGCTAGTAAAGTTGGGACCTCAGTTTCAATTTCAACCTGCTCATTATATTCCCCTTTGCTCTCCTTTGGAATTTTAACCTGAAATAGCCAGCTCTCACCAACATTCCGCAAACGCACGCAAATACCCTGATTAATTAACAACTTATCTGCGGTGTCGAAATAATAGTTAGTCTGAGTGTAAGAGTCCACTTTGTCAGTAAATTCTGCAAAAAATTCTAGTAGCTCCTCGTAGCGATCTGCTTCAAGCATTGCCTTATATTCAATCTCTAGTTCAGTTTTTTGCTCATTCAGCAAATTTTCCATCTCATTCATCTGTCTTCTCATCCTTTTCGTTTTCTTTTGTGTGTGGTATCTCTCTACCAAGATGCTGATATGCCAGCTCGGTTACCATCCGGCCACGTTGCGTACGTTGCAATAAGCCTATCTGCAGCAAGTATGGCTCGTAGACATCCTCAATCGTTGTTGCTTCTTCACCAATTGATGCTGCGATTGTATCAATGCCGACCGGACCACCATTATAATAATCAATTATCATTAACAGCAGCTTATGGTCGATATTATCAAGTCCTAATTGATCTACTTGAATACTTGTCAGTGCTTTACAGGCAACATCCTCAGTAATTACACCATCGCCTATCACCTGTGCAAAATCTCGCACCCGCTTCAGTAGGCGGTTCGCTACACGTGGTGTACCCCGCGAGCGCAGAGCAATCTCCTGTGCTGCCTCAGCAACAATTTCCACATCTATTAACTCAGCAGACCGGACCACAATTTCGTAGAGCTCATCCTGTGTGTAATATTCTAAACGACTGATTACTCCAAAACGATCACGAAGTGGTGCTGATAGTAAGCCTGCACGAGTAGTAGCACCAATTAATGTAAAGCGTGGCAAATCGATTCTTACTGTTCGCGCACTCGGCCCTTTTCCAAGAATTATATCAAGTACAAAATCCTCCATAGCCGGGTACAGAATCTCCTCGACAGTACGATTTAAACGATGAATCTCATCAATAAATAGGACATCGCCGTCTTCAAGATTGGTCAGAATCGCAGCAAGATCGCCCGCTCTTTCAATCGCCGGACCAGAGGTTGTACGAATCGAAACAGCAAGCTCATTAGCAATAATATTGGATAAGGTTGTCTTGCCCAGTCCTGGCGGACCGTAAAGCAGAACATGATCAAGCGCCTCAGAACGTAGTTTGGCTGCCTCTATAAAAATTTTCAAATTCTCCTTAACGCGTTTCTGTCCTATGTACTCGGATAGGTAACGTGGTCGCAGACTAAATTCCTCAGCTTGATCCGCAGGCAACAAATCAGATGTTATAATGCGTTCTTCCATGACTTAACCCCCTAGCCCTTCATCAAGATTTTTAAAGACTTCTTAATTAATGAGTCGATCGGTTCGCCCGCTGCGAGCTCAGCACTAAGTCCTAGCAGAATCTTTTTGATCTCGTAATCTTGATAACCAAGTCCTTTAAGTGCATCACTTAATTCACTGCTCTCTTGCTTATAGTCAACTGTTTGAAGCTTGCAATGTTCGCCATCATCTATAACTACTATATTTAGTTCCTTAATCCGATCCTTTAAATCCAAAATAATGCGCTGTGCTGTCTTCTTACCAACACCTGGTAACAGCATTAAGGTCGCTTCATCCTCGCGTTCAATTGCCGCAATTATCTGCAAAGGTTTAGCCTCCTGCATAATTGTCATTGCCACTTTAGGACCAATACCAGAAACATTGAGTAGCAGTCTAAATAGTAAGCGCTCATCTAAATCACAAAAGCCATAGAGCCCCATCCAATCATCACGCATGTGATGGTGAGTATAAAGCAGTTCAGTCTGTCCAATTAGTGATTTAAAGTTCTCGGGATGCGCAACAAAAATCTTGTAACCAATTCCATTAACATTAATGATTACACTATCGCTCTCAACAGCGGCTACACTTCCCTGCACAAAATCAATCATCTATTCTGCTCCTCTCAGCCGACTCTCCATTTTGTGAGAATTAGCGTGACAAATTGCAATCGCTAGGGCATCTGCCACATCATCTGGGCGAGGCCGTTCTTTCAATTTTAAAAGTACTTTCACCATTTCCTGGACCTGAGCCTTTTCTGCTCGCCCGTAACCAACCAGGGCCTGTTTAACCTGTAGTGGTGTATATTCATAAACCGGCAACAAATGCTTAGCTGCCGCAAGTAGTAAGACCCCACGTGCTTCACTAACATTCATAGCCGTTGTAATGTTTTTGTTAAAAAAAAGTTTTTCAATCGCAATCGTCTCTGGTTTATAGCAGGCAATAAGTTCAAAGGCGCTATCATATATTTGTTGTAAGCGCCTTGTAGAATCTGAAGTAGCTTTCGTTTGAATAGCACCATATTGTACTGGTCTAATGACGCTGCCAGCAACTTCAATTACACCAAAGCCAACTATCGCAATCCCTGGGTCAAAACCAAGAACAATCATCTGCTCTCCACCTTCATTCAAAATCGACTATAAAATACGAACATACATTTGCATTATACCAAATACAAATGTATATTTAAAGTCGTTTAAATACCAGGAATCAAACTTCTCTTATGTTCACTTATTCGATGCAAGGTCTCGATTCGCTTAATCACCATCGGGTTGCCCTCGCCAGTTAGCAAGTATTTGTCCAGCTCATAATAAGAGAAACCCATCTCACCCTCATCAGTCTGCCCCTCCCACAGATCAGCGGAAGGAGTTTTGTTGATTATCTGCTGGGGTAGTTGAAGATAAGCTGCCAGTATTCGTACTTGGTGTTTAGTCAGTGTGGCGAGCGGATTATAGTCTGCTAAACCATCGCCACCCTTCGTCATATAACCTATGTATAACTCCGAATAATTGCTTGTATCAGAAACTAAATAGCGACGTTGACCAGCGATTGTATAAAGTGCCGTCATGCGTAGACGTGCTTTAATATTGCCTTTTAAAACTTCGTCTAGCTCGCCTTGTTTAGTAAGTTCTTCTAAAATAACTGTGTAGCTTTCACTTAAATCAATCGTAATTAGGTTGATTCCAAGATGTTCCGCTAGTAACTTGGCATCAACAAAATGATGTTGATCAGAAAATACAGGCATCCAGATTCCTAAGACTCGATCCTGCCCAAGCGCTTTTACAGCTAAGGCAGCTGCAACCGCACTATCAATTCCACCGGAGATGCCAATAACCACGCCTGAAGCGCCAGCTCCCGCAACATAATCAGCAATATAATCAATCCGTTGCTGACAATCTCTAGCAACAGATTGTTGATACTCTTCCAGTTTTAAAGCAAATTTATCCATTTTTGTCAGCTCCTTCAACGATAGTAACGCCCTGCTCAACATGCTCAACAGTTAAGACCTGCCCCGTAATCTTCTCTTCTTCCATAATCTGCTCAATTGCCTGATAAACCTCAGGCAAGTGCTCACTGGTTGCCAAAAACAAAATTGTCGGTCCCGCACCACTTAAAACTGCGCTAAAGCTTCCTGATTCGGCTGCCAGTTCAACAGCACGGTTCAAACCTTTAATGCTCCTTGCTCGATATGGCTGATGCACACGATCGCGCATTGCTAGACTCAGCTTATCCAGCTCGCCAGTTAGCAAGTAAGCAAGCATTAAAGAAGCATGCCCGATATTATAGGAAACATCGGCCAGTGGAATTTGCTCTGGAATTAAACCCCGTGCCGCTTTTGTTGTAATGCGCTCATCGGGAATTAATAGAACAATCTTAAGCTGCTCTGGAAAGGGTAAGTTCACAGCTAGAGAATCCTTAAGCCCATTGGAGCTTGTTACAACAAATCCGCCAAACATCGAAGCGCCTACATTATCAGAGTGTCCCTCTAGTTGAACTGCAATCTGAAATAACTGCTCACGAGTATATGGCTTTCCTAATAAATGGTTAGCGATAAAAAGTCCACCAACAATCGCCGAGCCGCTACTCCCTAAGCCACGTGCAAGTGGGATGTCGCTTGAAATCTCTAACTCTAGATTTGGTACCGACTTACCTTCCAACTTATACAGGTGCTGAATCGTTTGATAGATTAAATTATTCGTGTTTGCTGGTAAAGAAGCCAACTGTTCGCCGACTAAGCGAAATTCTGTCTTTTCCGCCTTACGAAAGCGGATTCGCAGAAAAAGCGAAAGCGCTAGACCGAAGCTATCGAAACCTGGTCCTAAGTTAGCTGTCGTCGCAGGTACGCGAAGTTCATGCATTTCTCCCTCAACACTCATCCGCTTTGCACTCCTTAAGATTTTATTGCAGCTAAAACTGCATCATAATCCGACTCAATTTCCACAATCTCTTTATCAACCATTTTTATTGCAACATTTGGATCCTTTAAGCCATGACCTGTCAATACAGCAACAACACTTTCACCGCCAGCAAAATAACCTGCTTCTTTCTTTTTAATAATACCAGCTAGAGAGGCTGCTGAAGCCGGCTCTGCAAAAACTCCCTCCGTCTTCGCCAACAGTTTATAGGCTGCAAGTATTTCCTGGTCCGTAACAAAATCAATCAGACCTCCTGAATCCTTGGCTGCCGTGGTTGCACCCTCCCAGCTTGCAGGGTTACCGATGCGAATTGCCGTTGCTATCGTTTCTGGAAACTCGATCGGTTTACCAGTCGTAATCGCTGCCGCACCCTCAGCTTCAAAACCAATAATTTTTGGTAGCTGCTTGCTTTTGTTAGCTGCATGATATTCTCTAAAACCTCGCCAGTAAGCGGTTATATTACCCGCATTACCAACTGGAATTGCTAAATAATCAGGCGCTTCGCCTAAACAATCAATAATCTCAAACGCCGCCGTCTTCTGTCCCTCAATCCTAAAGGGATTAAGCGAGTTCACCAAAGTATATTTCTCATTGCGCGAAAGCTCAAGCACAATATCTAGTGCACGGTCGAAGTTTCCTTTAATTGAAACAACCTCTGCACCATAAGCAATCGCCTGCGCAAGCTTACCCAGAGCAATATTTCCACCGGGAATTACAATAATGCTTTTAATCCCAGCCTTTGCAGCATAAGCACTCGCAGCAGCTGAAGTATTGCCCGTTGAGGCGCAGATTACAGTGTCACTGCCTTCTTCCAGTGCCTTCGCTACTGCCATTACCATCCCTCGGTCCTTAAAGGAACCTGTCGGATTCATTCCCTCATACTTTAAGTACAACTCTAAGCCCAGCATTTCCGAAAGGTGTTCTGCCTTAATTAAAGGGGTATTGCCCTCATAAAGTGTCAAGCGTGGTGTCTTTTCAGTTACTGGTAAATACTCGTGGTATTTTTCAATTAAACCCTTATAGCACATCTTACTCACCCTCCTCAACTGGATAAACACTATTTACATCCTCAACGACATCTAATTTTTTAATCGCACCAAGCAGACTATTCATCTTCGCTTTCGTCGTTACATGCGTAATAATAATTAATTGTGCTCGACTCTCGTCCTCGTCCGGTAGTTGCAGAACCTCCTGCAAGCTAATCTGTGCTTCTGCAAAAAGATGAGTGATCTGTGCCATAACACCGATTCGATCAATAACTCGCAGACGGATAAAGTAACGATGTTCGATCATCTCATCAGTTTTTATATTGTGCTCGCGGTATGGTGGTGTGTTAATTTTAAACATTCCGCGGCGATGGTAATTTACTACACTAACCAGGTCCGATACAATCGCAGTAGCTGTCGGTAATTGACCAGCGCCTGGGCCATAAAACATTGTTTCACCCACCGCTTCGCCATAAACGTAGATTGCATTATTGACCCCATCAATTTTTGCCAGCGGATGTCTTTTCGGAACAAGCGTCGGCTGAACACTAACTTCCAGTTGGTCGTCGTTCAGCTTTGCTACACCAAGTAGTTTAATTACGTAGCCAAGCTGGTTACCAAAAGCAATGTCCGCCTCAGTAACATCAGTAATTCCTTCAACATAAACGTCTTGCACCTTCACATCCATATTAAAGGCTAAGCTACTAAGAATCACCATCTTCATTACCGCATCACTACCCTCGATGTCCGCTGTTGGATTTGCCTCGGCATAGCCTAGTCTTTGTGCCGTCTCCAACATCGACTCGAAAGATTCACCCTCTTCACTCATTTTAGAAAGGATGTAGTTAGTAGTACCGTTAACAATACCAACAATTTTGGTAATTCGATCAGCAGATAGCCCATCAACTAGTGAGCGAATAATTGGAATACCACCAGCTACGCTAGCCTCATAAAACATATTGCGTTCGTATTTACGCGCCTGTTCCTTTAGCTCCGTACCATGACGTGCTACCAAATCCTTATTAGCAGTTACAACATGCTTGCCTGCTTTTAAAGCATGCATCAAATATCTAAAAGTCGTTTCCACATTGCCCATAACCTCAACAATCACATCAATTTCTGGGTCGTCAAGTATTTCATAAGGATCAAGCGTTAGTTTCTCTGGCTCAATTTCCACGTCGCGCTCCTTATCCAGACTCTGTACAAGCACCTTTTTTACTGTAATTAAAGTGTTAGTCTTCTGCTGTAAGTCTTGTGAATGTCCTTCTATTAACTTAATCACGCCAGATCCTACTGTTCCTAATCCTAATAGTCCGACCTGTATCTCCTCTAATTTCATCTTTATCCCCCTATTCCGCAATAAACTCAAATTCATAGCCACTTATTTTTACACTATCACCATCAACTGCGCCCATTTTGCGTAGCTCAGCATCTACGCCCATTTGTCGTAGAATCCGCGCAAAACGCAGAGCTGCATCTCGTTGTTCAAAATTCGTCATCTGGAACAACTTCTCAATTCTTGCGCTTTCAATGACAAATAAATCGTTTTCCTTGGTAATCGTAAAGCCTTCATCCTCAGGTTCATACTTATAAACCTTATAATCCTCATCGCTTGCCTCGGGAAATTCCAAAAGCTCCTCGCTTGGAAGTTCATCCAGCTTGTCAGCAATAGCATATCTAAGTTCTTTTAGTCCAGCACCCGTCACAGCAGAAATTGGATAGATTTCATAATCTGACCCTACCTGCTTGCGGAATTTTTCTAAGTTCTCCTCGGCGCCAGGTAGATCGATTTTGTTAGCAGCAATTATCTGATGACGCTCTAGTAGGTTAATCTGATAATTTTCTAACTCATGATTAATCTTTAACCAATCTTCGTAAGGGTCCCTTCCCTCGATTGCAGCAATATCAACCACGTGCACAATAATTCGTGTCCGTTCAATATGACGAAGAAACTGGTGACCCAATCCTGCACCTTGTGAAGCCCCTTCGATTAATCCGGGTAAATCGGCCATCACAAAACTGCGCTCATCATCAACAGCGACAACACCCAGATTGGGCGTAAGCGTCGTAAAATGATAATCAGCAATCTTCGGCCGTGCTCTAGAGACTGCTCCTAACAAGGTCGATTTTCCGACACTAGGAAAGCCAGCCAGACCAACGTCTGCTAGTACCTTAAGTTCTAGGACGATATAACGTTCCTGCCCAGGCTCGCCCTTTTCGGCAAATGACGGTGCCGGATTAGTTTGCGTTGCAAAACGCATATTACCCCGTCCGCCGCGACCACCACGCGCAATAATATAGCGATCTCCATGGTGAAGTAAATCAACAATTAACTCCTGTGTGTCATCATCGTAAACCATGGTGCCTGGCGGAACACGGACAAGTAGGTCTTTTGCATCGGCACCATACTGCCCTTTGCTACGACCATGTTCTCCTCGCTCTGCCCTAAAATGTTTCTTATATCTGAAATCAAGCAGGGTGCGCAAACCTTCATCTACTTGAAAAATAATGTCTGCCCCCTTGCCACCGTCTCCGCCCCATGGGCCGCCATCAGGTACAAATTTTTCGCGGCGGAAAGACATCTGCCCATCGCCGCCATCACCAGCTTTTATATAAATCTTAGCTTTATCAATAAACATAATACTCTCCTCAATGCAAGATATACTTCAATGCACATCTGCCTTAATGCAATATCTACTGCTATTAAGCATTTATTGTAATTATACAGTATTTTGCGACCTTATTAAATACAAAAATCCCAGCCAGAGTGGCTGGGATTAATTTAGGCTTTATTATGCTTCTGCGTAAACACTAACTTTTCTGCGGTCGCGACCCATGCGCTCAAATTTCACAACACCTTCAACTGTCGCGAATAAGGTGTCATCGCGTCCTCTACCTACGTTATTGCCAGGGTAAATTTTAGTTCCACGTTGACGAACAAGAATGCTCCCTGCAGTAACTAACTGCCCATCGCCACGTTTAACTCCTAAACGTTTTGACATGCTGTCACGGCCGTTCTTTGTGCTTCCTGCACCCTTTTTTGAGGCAAAGAACTGTAAATTCATTTTTAACATGGTATCCACCTCCTATAAACTGGATTCTATTTTAATTTTTATAAACTCATTATATTCATTTTCAATCATCTGCAGCGTTTCAATCATCATCCGCATCAATAGCTGTAATTGTAGATCGCTTGTCTCTGCTTGCTGTTCGGGAACCTCCCATTGGAGTAATCCCTGTTCTTCATCTACGGTCGCTTCTAAATCAATCCCCAGTAGTTTATCGACTGAGTTTACTGCACCGATTGTAACGGCAGAAACGGCTGCACAGACAATGTCCTGACCATGCTCAGCATAACCAGCATGTCCTCTTACTTCTACTGCCCTAATCTTTTCATCTAAACTTTCCTTAATCGTTACGTATATCATTATGCTATAATTTGCTCGATAGTAACCTTCGTAAATGGCTGACGGTGTCCTTGTTTGCGCGAATAATTCTTGCGACGCTTATATTTATAAACTACAAGCTTCTTTCCACGGCCATGTTTTTCTACCTTGCCCATGACTTTCGCACCATCAATTGTCGGATTACCAACAATTATTGAATCATCTTTCGCAATCATTAACACATGATCAAATTCAAAAGCGGTCTCTTCTTCAGCGTCTAATTTTTCAATATAGATAACATCGCCTTCTACAACCTTATACTGTTTACCACCAGTTTGAATAATTGCATACATCTTTAATCTACCTCCTCATATCTAGGGTCTCGCCCGATGATAGGTGCGTCAAAGACGCTTGTAAACCTATTCAGTGCGGAGTATGGGTGCACCTGCACCACCTGATGATATTACCATGAATCTTTCTTTCTGTCAAACTATTTAAACAAGAAATGAAAGGCATTTAAATTGAGTAAAGAGTTCTCGCGCAGTTTGATTTCCCTGCCTGCCAGCTCGCTAAGTTCAGCTAATTGTTGCTCATTATCACGCTTTAATTGCTCAGCAACAAAGGGATTTACTTCTAGTATTAAGTGAGGAATATCCACATGCTGCTCAAAACTTCTTGCCTCTTTTTGCAGCAATGAATAAATCTCATCCTCTGCATAGACTCGTCCCTTTCCGCCACAACATGGACAGGGGCGAAGCAGTGTTGTATCGATACTTGCCCGCACCTTTTTGCGTGTTAATTCGACCAAGCCAAGCGGCGTCATCCCGCTTACTGAGGTCCGCATCCGGTCTTTTGTTAGTTCCTGGTTAAGCTTAGCAACAACATGCTCTTTATGATCAGCATCCTCCATATCAATAAAATCGATAATTATAATGCCGCCAATATCACGTAACCGGAGCTGCTTAGCCACTTCTGTCGCTGCCAGAAGATTAGTGCGATAAAGCGTCTCCTCAAGGCTAGTACGACCTACATATTTACCAGTATTAACATCAATAACTGTCAGGGCTTCAGTCTGCTCAATAACAATATAGCCACCACTCTTGAGCCAAATCTTATCTTTGATTAATTTGCTAATTTCGTGTTCAATCTTGTACTCAGCGAAAATATCCTTACCCTGATAGAGAATCAGTCGATCAGCAAGTTCTTCAATCGTCTCCGACATAAATTCTTTAATCTGTATGTATTCTTGGGCATTATCGACTACCAGCTCATCAATCTCTGCCGTAAAGATATCACGAATTAGGCGATAAATAAGGTCAAAATCTTTATAAATCAGTGTCGGTTTGTTAATACCCTCACTTTTTTTAAGAATCTTGCGCCAGAGTTTTCGTTGCGCCGTTAAGTCCTCTTCAATCGCTGCCAAATCAGCACCTAACGCCTTAGTGCGGATAATCATTCCATCGTCATCTCGCAATAATTTTTGCCCACTTGCTCGTAGCTCTTCACGCACACTTGCTTCGGTGATTTTTTTGGAGATACCAACGTGATTACTATGCGGAAGATAGACAGTCATCCTACCAGCAAGCGAAATATAGCTAGTAACGCGTGGACCTTTGGTACCAAACATGTCCTTTTTCACTTGGACAAGAATCATTTGTCCCTCGTGTAACACTTCATTAATGTTATAAGGGTGTTCTTTTGTTTGCACGTCATCCTCATCGGCCGGATAATAAGTATCGTCAACATAAAGGAAAGCGTTGCGCTCTAAACCGATATCAATAAAAGCAGCCTGCATTCCTGGCAGGACGTTCATCACCTTGCCAACATATATATTGCCCACCAGTTTTTCTGCCGTATGCTCGACATGAAATTCAACTAGCTGGTCAGCCTCAACTATGGCTGCACGCACCCGATTTTTCTCATAATTTATAATAATTCTATTCATATCGATCGCTCCAAAACATGTGTTATTTAATCAAACAGTTTCTTGCTTCTCCTTACACCAACATTTAAAACCAAACCTAAGGCAATAAAATTGGTCAGAATCGAGCTGCCACCATAACTTACAAAGGGCAGTGGAATTCCTGTAATCGGCATGATACCGATTGTCATTCCAATATTCTCAAAAGTCGTAAAGACTAACATTCCAACAATACCTGCTGTTACTAGCATACCATAAGTATCAGGCGCCGTTGTCCCAATTCGATAGATTCGATAAATCAGGATAAATAAAAGTAGAATAAGCATACTTGCGCCGATAAACCCTAATTCTTCAGCGATTACGGAGAAGATAAAATCAGTATATGAATCCGGCACCCAATTAAATCTACCCTGCTTTCCTTCACCTAGCCCAACACCAGTCAGTTGCCCTGACCCGACAGCAATTAAGGATTGAGTAACATGATAGCCGGTATTAAGTGGATCATGGCTTGGATCAATAAAGGAGACAAGTCGTTCAAATTGTCCGGGCTGAATAATCTTATAAAAAACATTTGGCAAGAAATTATAAATTAGGACTAGTAGAGCAACAAAGGCTGCTGCAATAGTACCCATAATTGCAAAATGTTTACTGCTAACACCATACACTAAGAGCATCGCCACCAAGATTACGACAAAAATTAGAGCAGTCCCTAAATCAGGTTGGAAAACAATCAGTAGTAAGGGCAAGCCTACAATCATAAATGGTACTAGAAGTTCACGAAATCTAACAAATTCTTTTCCCTTACGATCATCTAAGTAGCGCGCAAGAGCCATTATTGTGAATATTTTTGCCAACTCTGACGGTTGAAAGGCAAGTCGCCCATCCAAAAAGTAGTACCAACTTGCCGCACCACGAGTTGGATCTGCAAAAATAAAAAGCCCAATCAGTAAGACAATCCCCAGCCCATATAAAATGTAAGATGACCTCTTAATAAGCTCATAGTCAATAAATATAATCGCAAACATAACTACAAAGCCAAGCGAAAACCAGATAAGCTGCTTAATCGCATTTAGTGTATCCGGTTTGGCACTAGCAATTCCCAGATAGCTAAAGATTGCTAGGCCAACAACTACTAGCAGCATTATAAAATCTATCCGTCTTATATATTTACTGTTTAAATCCATAAGTCTGGTCGCTCCCTATCTATTAAGGCGAAAATATTTATCTAAGGCGAAAATATTCATCTACTATTTCTCGGGCAATAGTGCCGGCCGCAAAGCCCCTCACATCACCGTGGGGCACAATTACCGAAAATGCTATTTCAGGATTATCCGCTGGTGCATAGCCGGTAATTATTGTATGCGCTGTACGATTACTAACCTCGGAAGTACCAGTCTTAGCAGCAACCTTAACCTGCGACCCATAGAAGCTTCCATATGCCGTACCACCTTGCTCGGTAACCATTTCCATTCCCCTTTGGATTGCGCTTAAGTGCTCGGGCTTGACATCTAACTCATTAATAACCTTTGGCTCACGTTTATAAAGAATCTTGCCTAAGTCCTCGTTGTCGCTTTTCTCCTCAATCGCTTCAACTAGGTAAGGCTCCATTAAATAACCACCATTTCCGATAGTTGCCGCCAGCTGTGCCAGTTGTAAGGCTGTGTATGTATCATTCTGGCCGATTGACTGCATTACATAGTTGCGGTTATTTGCAACAATACCGGCTAGTTCCTCGGGTAAATCAATGCCAGTCTTATTTCCGACACCTAGCATGTTCCCATAATAGCGGTAGTATTCCATGGTCTGATCAATCCCATAGATCTCCTTCATTCTTAAAGAAATCTCGCCCATATAGACGTTACTTGAAAATTTCAGAGCTTCCTGGATCGTAATTCTTCCCATAGCCCGACCGCCATAATTTCTTAAATAGAGGGGATCTCCAAAAGGATTTCGGTCATAAGCAATCCGACCTTGATCATTAATTACCGTATTAAGATTAATTGCTCCGGTCTCGAGTCCTGCCAAAACAGTAATCGGTTTGCTTGACGAGCCAATTTCATAACGACCCCTGATTGCTGTATTTCCCTCATAGGGCATAATCGAGGTCTGATAAAGTTCAGACGAAACGACACCATTAAACCAGTTTGGATTATAACGCGGGTAGTTGCCCATTGCTTTCACAGCGCCCGTGTTCAGATCAAGAACGACTGCAGTCGCCAGTGTGACCTCCTCGTGTTCAGCATTTAAGGCTGTCACATGTTTCTCTAGTATCTGTTCAACAGATTGCTGAAAGCCCTTATCAATTGTCAGCAATAAATTATTACCACTGACCGGATTAATGACTTCGCCGACCTCTAGTTTCAAGTACTTACTGCTGACCTCTACCTGATATGAACCATCCTGTCCGCGCAGCACATCTTCATACTGTTTTTCTAAACCATAGCGACCAACTCGGTCTGTTAGCTTATAACCAGCCGCCTTATAATAATCTACCTCCGTGCTCGGAATACTGCGAGTATAGCCAAGCACTTGGGCCATAAAATCATCGTAGATATAATTGCGTATCTCATCATAAATTACATTTACACCAGGTAGCTCTAATTGATGCTCCTCAATATAAGCACGCGTACTATTATCGACATCTCTTTTTACAATCCGTGGAATATATTTTGAAGACTGAAATGGTGTTCCGACATCCATATTCTTTAAAATCAGCTCTTTTTCCTTAAGGAACTCTTCCGAATCATCGGCGGCACCTTTGCTGGTCAATTTCGCAAGAGTTTCAGCTATCTGTTCATAATCTTGATTAACTTCGTCGTCGATTTCAAAAGTAATTGTCCAGGCTGTAATATTATCAACCAATATATCACCGTTGACATCTTTAATAAATCCGCGCGAGGCATTAATCGGAATCGACTTGCTGCGGAAACTTTCAGCTTGCGCCAGGTAGTTTTCACCCTCAATTAATTGTATGTAAGCCAGTCGACCGACCAAAATCGCAAAAAGAATAAAAACGATATAAAAGAGTAGATTATATCGAAATGTAGATCTTCTATTAGTTCCGAGTCCTGTGCCCGTTGAATTACTCATTACTATACATCCTTAATCTTAGTGGATTTGTTTGCCAAGTAGTCGATTTAACAAAGGATAGAACAATGCTGCCAGCAGCAGATTAAATAAGACTGTTGGTAATAAGACATAGAGCAGCATCTCCGTAAAATGCATGGTAGCTAATTGATAGATTTTAAATAGACCGAATATAAAAATCTCATAGCTAGTAATTGCAATCAACTGTACGAATAAATAATAGAAAAAACTTGGATGGCGTAAGTCTGCTAAGGCTATAGAGAGAAAGACAACACCAATCATACTAATAGTATAGACGCCATAGACGCGACCGAAGACAAGATCCGTTAAAATACCTAGAATCAGAGCAAGTATTAAAGCCTCTCTGCCCTTATGATAAATTGCGATATAGATTATGACAACTAAAAGTAGCCGCGGGTAGATGGTAAAACTTAAACCGTAATCGGCTTTTGTCAGTAGTGGAATCATTAAACCTTCGGCTAAGAAAAGGAAGAGAACAAGTAAGATTAGGATTCGTTTTCGCATCTAATCATCCTCATCCGCCAGCTGCACATAGTCGGTAATCACAAATACCTCTTCCAGATGGTAGAGGTCAGCACTAGGTTTGATATAGATAGTCTTGTTTAAACCACTGGCGTCATCGTTAATTACATCGGTAACCCTGCCAATCACAATCCCATCAGCAAAAACACCACCTAGACTCGAGGTGGTAACATATGTGCCAGGCTCAACCTTAACATCATGTTCTGATTGTCTGATTTTGAGCAGATTTTTTATTTTATCATAGCCTTCAATTGTGCCATAGAGAGCTGGTTCACTATGAATGCGTGCAAAAACAAAGCTGTTATGGCTAATGTCAGTTACTAACTGAACATTTGCTGAATAATAAGAGGTTTTATAAACCTTGCCAACAAAACCCTCGCTAGTAATTACTGTCATATCATTTTCGATTCCGTGCACTGATCCTTTATCGATAACTAGCATATTGTTCCACTTGTCAGGAGAGCGTGCAACAACTTTAGCAGCCAACAACTCGTACTCGCCAATGCTTGCTGTCTGATAATCTAAAAGTTCTTTTAAGCGTTGATTCTCGTCCTGATAAAGTAATAGATTTGCTTGAAGCTGCTGATAATCCTCTAGCTTAAGCTTTAATTCACGATTTTCGCTGAAAGTTGCACTGTAGCCCTGCAAATCATTAAAAAAACCAGCAATCGAGTTAACAGGTCGGCTCACCAGACCTTGCACCCAGGCGACGGCATCTTTAATCACCTTTTCCGGCAGAATAATTTCCTGATAATTAATCGTTAAGCCAACTATAATTACTAGGAGAACGATAACTAAAAGAATGATTATTAAGTTCTTATTGCTAAAATTACGCTGCTTGATAATTATCAGCCTTCCCTAAAAAATTATATATACTTTCCCTCGCGGAGTGAAGTATAACTGCTTCCACCAATAATAACATGATCAAGCACATCAATTCCAATTAATTTTCCAGCCTTAATCAATCTTTCTGTTACTTCAATATCCTCTTTGCTTGGTGTTGAATCACCACTCGGATGGTTATGGACAAGAATTATTGCGGAGACACTTTTCTTGATAGCTGGTCTAAAAACCTCGCGCGGATGAACTATAGAAGAGTTTAAGGTACCAACTGTAATTAGTTCCTGCGAGATAACACAGTTTTTAGTATCTAATAACAAGACAATAAAATGTTCCTGTTGCAAATGTCTTAAGTCGT
>CAYZPB010000001.1:0-91517 GCA_964480445.1 uncultured Caryophanales bacterium | reverse complement strand
TACCGTTTTCAATTTCGATAAAGTGAGACAATGAGCCACGAGCACCTTCCATATACCCAATTCCCTTAGCGTTTTTCGGCCAAGTTTTCGGATCCCATTTCTCATTGTTAAAGGTTACTAAATCGCCACTCTTAACGTTTGCAATAAGGTCTTTCATGTCTTGAACTCCCCATGTAGCAGCAAGTGCTGTTTCTAAGCCGCGAGCGACTGTTCTACCAAGTACAGAGTTCATAAAGCTAACATCTAAACCAAGTTCAGCAAGAGTTGTGTCAACAATATCTACATACTCAGGCTTTTTCAAACCATAACCAACTAGTATACGTGCTAATGGTCCAACTTCCATTGGTTTGTTCTGCCATCTAGGAGCTTTAATCCAGCTATATTTATCATCTGCCGATAGATTATCAAAAGGAATTGACGGGCCATCATAAGCTGGAACAGTCTCGCCTTGAAACGGGTGTTTTCCACCAGTACGCTTGTTACCATCATAGCTATACCATGCTTTATCAATAAACTCAGAGATCTCGCCTGTTTCTGTTAAATCGAAATCTGTAATAACATCATTGATCTTTCCATCAAGGATAATACCGCGTGGATATCGGTAAGAGCTAATGTCATTTATTGAAGTAGTTGGATTTGAGCCCATTACCATATAGTTTTCAATTCCGCCACCGTAATTAGTAGTTGGTGCATAAGCTGCTCCAATCGCCTTAAGGTCTGGAATATAAACTTGATCAATAAAGTTTTTGCTTTCTTCAAGAATTCTTAGAAGTTGCATTAACTGATGAATATTGATTGTGTTATCATTGTTAGGATCAAGTGGTGTAGCCATACCACCTACAACGTAGAATGGATGTGGGTTCTTACCACCAAGAATCGTTTGAACTTTTACGATTTCTCTTTGGTAATTTAAAGCTTCAAGATAGTGTGCTGTTCCTAAAAGGTTTACTTCAGGAGTAAGTTTATATGATGGATGTCCCCAATAACCATTAGCAAAAATACCTAACTGACCACTATCTACAAGTGCTTTTACTTTGTTCTGTACATCTGTAAAGTAACCCTTTGATGATTTAGGCCACTTTGAAATCGATTGAGCAATTCTGCTAGTCTCACCAGGGTCAGCACTAAGGCCGGAAACTACGTCAACCCAGTCTAGCGCGTGTAAAATATAAAAGTGAACTAAATGGTCAGCCATCATTTGTGCTGCGCCCATTATGTTTCTTATTAGATTTGCATTTTTAGGAATTTCAATTCCTAATGCATTCTCTACAGTTCGCACCGAAGCTAGAGCATGTGTTGTAGTACAAACACCACAAATACGCTGTGTAAAAGCCCAGATATCACGTGGGTCTCTGTTTTCAACAACCGCCTCTAATCCGCGGAAGCCGCTTCCAGAGCTTATCGCGTCAACGATTACGCCGTCTTTAACATCAGCCTCGATACGTAAGTGTCCCTCAATTCTAGTAATCGGATCTACTACGATACGTTCCATTAATTACTCACCTCTTTATCTTTTTCTTTATTTTTATTCTTTTGAATTGCGGTAATACCAGCATGACCTGCCAGTCCGGCAAGTACAACTCCACCAGCTATCGCTCCTACTTTCTCAGGGTTAATAGCAACTTGAGTGCCAGGGATAGCAGAACGCTTCGTATAGAAAGGTCCAAAATCCCAGAAATTCTCTTCTGTGCAACCTAAGCATGGAAAACCAGCTTTGATTGGATAACTTGTACCGCCATTCCATTGCATTTCTGCACATGATGTAAAGGTTACTGGACCTTTACAACCCATTTTGTATAGGCAATATCCATTCTTTGAACCGAAGTCATCAAAGGATTCAACAAATAGCCCCGCATCAAAGTATGCGCGACGGTTACATTTGTCATGTAATTTATGACGATAAAACGCCATTGGTCTTGATTGTGTGTCTAGTTCAGGTAATGTACCAAAAGTAACAACATGTGCAATTACACCAGTCATAACATCAGCGATTGGTGGGCAACCAGGCACATTAATTAGAGGCTTGTCTTTAATAATACTTTTTACGCCAACTGCATCTGTTGGATTCGGGTTAGCAGCTACAACGCCACCAAAAGTAGCGCAACTTCCAAAAGCTAATACTGCCATAGCATCTTTTGCTACATCCTCCATCATCTTTTTAGCAGATTTACCACCAACAGTTAAGTATTCGGCATTCTCCGGAATGCTTCCCTCTATAACTAAAACGTATTCTCCCTTGTAATTCTCAATTACGTCTTGTAGTGATTTCTCAGTTTGATGGCCAGCAGCTGCAGTTAGAACTTCACTATACTCTACAGAGATCATATCAAAAATTACAGATTCCGTGCTCGGATTGTATGATCTTACAAAAGATAGAGAACAACCAGTACATGCTTGCATTTCCATCCAGATAACAGGAATACGTTTGTTACTCTCTAGTGCCTTTACTACTTTATCAGTCTGTGAGAATTGTAGACCCATCGCAGCGGTTAAAGCAGTGCACATTTTAAGAAAATCGCGACGAGAGACACCGCGTGCTAAAGCTGTTTCATAAATTGTTTTTTCATTTACTTTCATCCCTATTTACTCCTCCTCTTTAATATAGTTTTAGTCATTAACACTATTATAAAAGCCGTTGCAATAAAATTACATACCGCTGTTATAATCATTAAATATGCCTTAAAATCATCTGTTTCAAATATAGATTTTAGCATATTTACAAGAAGTTTGCTCAAAATATGCTCTATGTTCATCCCTTAGTCACATTTCAGGCAAGTTATTACTATCGGCGCGGTGATAAGTGTGGCGACAAGGTTGCTTTACTGTTCTACTTGTTCTTTGTAACCCGCAGACAGTAATTAAGTTAAGCTTAGACCACCATCAATCGTTATAATTTGCCCAGTAATGTACTCAGAATTACTATGAACTAAATGCAGTGCTGTCTGAGCAATCTCGATTGATTTGGAAAAACGTTGCAAGGGAATTTCTTTTTTTAACGCTTTCATTTCTTCACTGGAAAAACAATCATTCATTTTAGATGGAACTATTCCAGGTGCAATTGCGTTAACAGTAATTCCTGATGGGCCAAGTTCTTTCGATAATGATTTAGTTAAATTATTTATAGCACCTTTAGTTAAAGAATATAAGGATTCATTAGCACAGCCGACTTCTCCCCAGATTGAAGAAATATTAATTATTCTACCGTATCTATGAGATATCATTTTCGGCAAAACTTTTTGGATACAGAAATAAGTGCTCATAACATTAGTTCTTATTAATAGGTCCCAATCCTGATAACTTACATCTTGAATTAATCCGTAATATGCTTTCCCAACAGTATTGATTAAAATGTTCGGTAGCTGTGCATTTTTTTCAATCTCAGAAAAGAGTCTATTTATCTCTTCTAAACGTGAAATATCCGCCTTGTAGATAGTCGCATTAACGTCAAAAAGCTCACATTGTCTTTTAATTTCTAAGGCTTTTTCAGTATTTGAATTATAATGAAGCAACAGATTAATGTTGTTTTCTGCGAATAACAGTGCAATTTCAGTACCAACAGTACCTGTAGCACCTGTTATTAAAGCTATTTTTTCTTTCATCATATCGCCTTTCTACTAATAATGATAATTAGGAATTGTTACCCTTATTGTTTAATATAACCTTACGCGGTTTGGTCCCTTCGTACGGTCCTATTACGCCCTTTGCTTCCATTTCATCAATCAGTCTTGCAGCGCGATTATAACCGATCCGTAAACGTCTTTGCAAAAATGATACAGAAGCTTGATTTGCCTCAATTATCAATTCTACTGCCTCGTCATATAGTTCGTCTGAGCTCTCTGTTGCCTCTTCATGTGCAGTAAAGCTCTCAACAATATCGACCTCATAGCTGACATCCTGTTGCTTTTTTATAAAGTCAACTACTTGCTCTACTTCATTCACTGAAATATAGGCACCTTGAACGCGAAGTGGCTTAGAAGCACCAACAGGCATCAGAAGCATATCGCCCTTTCCTAAAAGTTTTTCAGCACCATTTAGATCAAGAATAGTTCGTGAATCAACTTGAGAAGAGACCTCAAAAGCAATTCTAGATGGAATATTGGCCTTAATCAGGCCTGTAATAACATCTACGGTAGGACGTTGCGTAGCTACAATTAAATGTATACCTGCCGCCCTCGCCTTTTGTGCTATTCGAATTATAGATTCCTCGACGTCATTTGATGCGGCCATCATCAGATCTGCTAATTCGTCTATAACAATCACGATATAAGGCATTAGCGACCATTGTGTCCCTGCTTTTTTCCCTTCAGCTTCCATGATTTCATTATATTTTTCAATGTCTCTCACACCTTTTAAAGAAAACAATTCATAACGATTTTCCATCTCTTCGACAATCATTTTTAACGATTGTGATGCTTTTTTAGGATCGGTAATAACGGGTGCTAATAGATGTGGTAAGCCATTATATATGTTCAACTCAACAACTTTAGTATCAATCATTATAAACTTCACTTCTTGTGGGCTAGCTTTATATAGAATACTAATAATCATCGTATTCAAAGATACACTTTTACCGGAGCCAGTTGTCCCAGCAACCAACAGATGTGGCATTTGTAATAAATCCTGAACTATAGGTTCGCCAGTAACGTCTATTCCTAGTGCCAGGCTAAGCTTAGACTTACTACTGTTAAATTTAGGACTAGCTATAACTTCTTTTAATGAAACAATTGAGACGTCAGCATTGGGCACTTCGATACCAATTGCTGATTTTCCTGGAATCGGTGCCTCGATTCGAATGTCTTTGGCAGCCAGTGCGAGTGCAATATCATCTACAAGATTTACAATCCGACTTACCTTTACTCCAAAATCAGGATGTACCTCATATCTCGTAACCGCTGGACCCTTATGAATTTGTACCACTTTAATCCCCACACCAAAGCTAGCAAGTGCCTCCTCAAGCTTTCTTGCATTATCACTAATATATTCAAAGTTATCAGTTACTTGCACCGATTTATATTGTTCTAGTAACTTAGTGGAAGGCAATTCGTAATTATTTGTAAGATCGCTTGTTGGTGTTAATAGATTTGCATTGCCTTTTACATTAGCATTGTTGGTAACACTTGTGCCCGCTTCTATTTCAGTTTTATCTATATAGTCTGGTTGCTGCTCTTTTGGGTTAACACTAGTTGTAGCAACTGTTTCATTATTTACAAAGTCATGAATGATTGGTGCAGGGTGCTTTTTATCCGGCTTTTTATCAAGCTTTTTATTTGCCTCCTGTTGCTTTTTAAAGTTTTTATATGATGTCTTTATTTTGTTTACAAGCTTTTTAAATAAATCAATATAAGATAGGCTGAAAAACAATAAAACACCAATCAGAGCTAAGGTAACCACTATGATTTTAGCTCCTAAGTCGTTAAACAGAAAGAAAAAAGCAATGTAGAGGGCGGCACCAAGTAATCCACCGCCAATCTCAGAACTGCCAGGAACGAGTCGATCCGCATTTAATGAACTCCAGGTGACTTGCCAGACGCCTGTGTCAGTAAGAAGGTTATTGGCGTTTAAATATTCAACAAAGTTAATATGATTAAATAACGCAATTGCAGAAACCATAAATATAACGCCTATTTTTTGTGGGGTTATTTTAAAGGTAAAGTTTCGCGCAAACATGAGGTATAGAGCAAATAAAATTATACCGATTGAAATCAAGTAGTCCCACTGTCCGAAAAAGTATCTAAAAAGTGTATTTAGTGTGCTACCAACGATTCCCAACTCAAAGAGCTCGATTAGCATTAATGTCCATAATACAATACCGATAAATTCATACTTTAAGTTTTTTATCAGCTCTTGTCGTTTTTTTGTGTTTCGCTTTTTTACCATTAATTTCACCCAATTATCTTATTGTTGTCTGATTATACCTCCATAATTATCGGTAAAATCATCGGTCTTCGACGAGTCTTCTCAAATAGAAACTTACTTAAATCATCTCGCACATCATTTTTTATTACTGACCATTCAGTAATATTTTCATCGAGCAGTCTATTTATTGTCTTGGCGACAACGCGGTTTGCTTCGTCTAGCAATTTTTCAGCTTCGCGTACATATACAAAACCGCGTGAAATAATGTCAGGTCCAGAGAGTATCTTGTTGGTGCCTTTGCCTAAGGTGACGACTACAACTAGAATTCCGTCTTGTGAAAGCAAACGACGATCACGTAAAACGATATTGCCGACATCACCAACACCTAAGCCGTCAACCAAGATACTGCCGGTTTGAACCTTAGAACCGCGCTTTGCAACCCCTTTAGAAATTTCAACCGTATCGCCATTATCAAGAATAAATATATTTTTTCGATCCATACCCATTGTTTCAGCTAGGTCTGCATGGATTTTTAGCATTCTATACTCCCCATGTACTGGGATAAAATACTTTGGTTTCATTAAACTTAACATTAATTTCAACTCTTCTTGACTAGCATGTCCAGATACATGAACAAGATAGTTAGAATTACCACCATAGATTACGTTAGCGCCAATCTTAAATAATTGGTCCACAGTTTTAGCAACTGACTTTTCATTTCCAGGAATCGGTGTCGCTGAAAGAATAACTGTATCCCCAGGCAAAATATCAATCTGACGATGATTTCCCCGAGCCATTCGAGCTAATGCTGACATTGGTTCACCTTGACTACCTGTAGATAAAATAACCACCTCATTTAGAGGGAATTTATTTATATCGTTAATATCAACAATCATATCCTCAGGTATGTGTAAATAACCAAGTTCGCGCCCAATTCCAATTACGTTAATCATGCTGCGACCAACAATAACGAGTTTTTTCTCAAAAGTGCAAGCAGCATCAACAACCTGCTGAATTCTGTGGATATTTGATGCAAAAGTTGCAACGATTATACGTTGTTCTGCCTTTCTAAATACTTCAATTAATGATTCACCAACCAAACGTTCAGAGAGAGTATAGCCTTCTCGCTCTGAATTTGTGCTATCGGACAATAGTAATAATACACCCTTTTCGCCAATTGCGGCCATCTTGCGAATATCAGGCATTTGTCCATCCACTGGCGTAAAATCAAATTTAAAATCGCCGGTTTGTACAACGACACCTTCAGGTGTATCTATAACAACTCCAACGGAACCGGGAACACTGTGATTAGTTTTAAAAAATGAAACTGTAAACACTCCAAGTTTTATTTCAGAATCTGAGTCGATTACCTGTAACTTTGCTTGTTTCAAAATTTTCGCCTCACTCAGCTTGCCCTCAAGCAAACCAAGTGTAAGTCTAGTGCCATAAATCGGCATTTGAATCTCTCTTAAAATATAGCTAATTGCACCTATGTGGTCCTCATGTCCATGTGTTAAGAATATACCTCTTACCTTATCTTTATTTTCTATTAGGTATGAGATATCGGGTATTACGATATCAATTCCTAACAGATCCTCTTCAGGAAATTTAAGCCCGGCATCAACAATAACAATGTCATCTTCATATTCAATGACATACATATTTTTTCCTATTTCTCCCAGTCCGCCCAAAGCATAAAATTTAAGCTTTCCCTTACTTTTATCCAATTTTTCATCCCCTCATATTTTCTATTATTCAATTTATTTATAACACTGTGGCTTTTTTATAAACCGCACGTAATAAATTCGCTTGTTCGGCATTAACACTCATCAACGGCGGCCTTACACCACCAACGTTTATTCCGTTCTGGATCAATAACTCCTTAATCGGCGATGGATTCGAAGTAATAAATATCGCTTCAAATAAATTTATTAACTTTATATGAGTCGCTGCGGCACTTGTCACATCATTTTGTAAGTAGTCGTTAGTCATTTTGCTAATTTGATTTCCGACTACGTGGCTCGCTACACTAACACATCCGTATCCACCAACTGCAAGTGCTGCTAAATTAAATTTATCATCCCCACTATACAGATAAAAATCATTAGCTGTATACTTAATAATCTCACTGATCTGTACGATATCGCCGCTCGCTTCTTTAACCGCAAAAATATTATCAATTTCTGCAAGCTTGATAATTGTCTGCGCAGTTATATTAACTCCCGCCCTGCTCGGAATGTTATAAATCATTATTGGTAATTCTGTAGCAGCAGCCGCTGCTTTAAAATGATTATATAATCCTTCCTGTGAAGGCCTATTGTAATATGGAGTGACCAGCATAAAACCATCAACACCGGTTTTTTCCGCTTCTTTAGTAAAAAGAATAGTCTTACTAGTGTCATTTGATCCAGTTCCAGCAATTACTTTAACTCTACCTTGTGCAAGCCTAACTACCTCAGTAAACAAGGCTAGTTTTTCCTCATCAGATAATGTCGGTGATTCACCTGTTGTTCCTGAAACAACAATTGTTTCAGTTTTTGTTTCAATTAAATGTTCTACTAATTGAGCTAAAACATCATAGTCAATTTCTAAGTTATCATTAAAAGGTGTCACCATAGCAGTCATTAACCTACCAAAATTCATCTCTTCACTCCTCACATAACATAAAATTTAGCATGTAACGCGTTAATCGTTTTCGATAAATCAACTGTGTTAATTAAAATTCCAATCGAAGTATGTGAATCACTTGACTGAATAATCTCAACATACTCTTTATTTAGTATCTCACTGATTTGTACCATTAAACCTGGTGCACCAGCGATGCCAGCTCCTACTATCGAAACCTTTGCACAATTCTCGCGAAATATCGGTCTGTAAGCTTCTTTAGATAAAATTTCACCAAGTCGTGCAAGATCATTTCTCACAACAGTAAAGGTTACCTCGTTTGTAGCTACATTAATGAAATCGATAGCTATCTGATTATCGGCTAATACTTTAAAAAACGATATTTGTTCACTACTAGTTATATTATCAAGATTGATTTTTACTTGTACCAAATCAGAAGTTGAAGTTATACCTGTTATTATTCTATCACTATTAACTGTATCTACACTATACTCTTTAAGAAAACCTTTTGCAGTTACCACTGTTCCAGCACTTTTATCAAAGGTTGAACGAACACGAATTGGAATGTTTTTTTGCATTGCAATTTCAACAGCGCGCGGATGGATTATTTTTGCACCGTGATTTGTCAGGTTGCAAATTTCTTCATATGTAATCACTGAAAGTCTTTCCGCATTCTTTACAATCTGTGGGTCTGCTGACATAATCCCTAAAACATCAGTGAATATATCAACAAAATCAGCTGCAAGTGCAACGCCTAAAGCTGTGGCCGTTGTATCTGACCCACCACGCCCTAAAGTTGTAATATCACCATTTTCTGTAACTCCTTGAAAACCAGCAACAATTACTACGTCGTATTTTTCTAGCTCTTTTAGAATACGTGTGGTATCCACTCTCTTTATTTTTGCATTAGTAAAATTCAAATCTGTAATAATTCCGGCCTGACCGCCAGTTAGTACTGTATTCTCAACTTTTCTAGCATTAAGCATACTACTTAAAGTTGTGGCTGAAACAATCTCGCCACAGCTTAACAATAGATCCAGCTCACGCTCCTTCAAGTTGTTGCCGTTACGTTGGATATGTTCAATTAAGGTATCAGTAGCATAAGGATCCCCTGCTCGTCCCATCGCAGAAACAACGATTACCAATTTATAACCTTCATTTAAACCGCTCTTAATATGGGAAATCACCTTTTCACGGGTCCCTAAATTAATTAATGAAGAACCACCATATTTCTGAATTATAATCTTTTTATTTGGCATCATTGGCAATCAACTCAGCGATTTGTACAGTATTCCAAGCTGCGCCCTTAATAAGATTATCAGTTACAACCCAAAGACTAAGGCCTCGTTTACAGTCAAGGTCTCTTCGAACCCGACCAACAAAAACTGGTAACTTACCAGCGGTCTCAACTGCAGTAGGATATTCCTGAGCACTCGGATTGTCCATTAAGACCACTCCTGGGGCATCAGCCAGTAAATCTCTAATCTCTTCAATTGTAAAATCTCTATCTAACTCTAGATATATAGATTCAGAATGACCGTAGATTACCGGTACCCTTACACAGGTCGCAGTAATTTTAATACTATCATCAGCAAAAATCTTCTTGGTTTCATTAATCATTTTTAATTCCTCTAGTGTAAAACCGTTATCTGCGAACTGATCAATTTGTGGTATAGCATTAAATGCAATTTGTTTCTTTACAGGCAAAGAAGCAACGGGCAGAATATTCATGTTGATTCGGTCATTATTAAGCACTTGCTTGCTCTGCTGAATAGTCTCTTCGATTGCTGCGGTCCCCGCCCCTGATACTGCTTGGTAGGTCGATACAACAATTCGTCGAATACCAAACTTGTCATAAATTGGTTTAAGTGCAACAACCATCTGTATAGTAGAACAGTTTGGGTTAGCAATTATACCTTTATTTTCTTTTAGTGCCTCAGGGTTAACCTCAGGGACAATCAAAGGAATATCTTCGTCCATACGAAAGGCGCTTGTATTGTCAATCACAGTAGCTCCAGCTTTAACTGCATGTTTGACTAGATTTTTGCTGACACCACTGCCGGCGCTAAAAAAGGCAATATCGATTTCTTTAAAACTATCTTTAGTAGCCTCTTCGACCACTACATCTTTACCCTTAAACTTAATTATTATTCCTTTTGAGCGCGCAGATGACAGCAATTTAATTGAGTTTATTGGAAACTTTCGTTCTTCTAACAATTTTAAGATATTGGAGCCGACAACACCTGTAGCACCTACAATCGCAACATTATACTTTGCTTTCTTTTCCATTATGCAAGCCTCCTAATGCAATGATTTATTAAATAATTTTATCTACAAACCTGTATGTCCAAAGCCACCAACATCTCTTTCAGTTGCACTTAGGTCGTTGTCTTCAAGCAACTGAATCGTCGGTAACTTTACGAACACCATTTGTGCAAGCCTGTCACCACGGCTAATTATAAAAGCTTTTTGGCCATGGTTAATTACAATAAGTTTTACTTCACCTCGGTAGTCTGCGTCAATTGTACCAGGAGTATTGACTAGAGATATTCCGTATTTTAATGAAAGGCCACTTCGTGGTCTTATTTGTGCCTCAAAACCTATTGGAATCTCTAAAGAAAACCCCGTCGGAATTAAAACAATTTCTTTAGGTTCTAATGTTATATTCTCATCTATCGCAGCATACAAATCATAGCCACTTGCTCCTTCCGACATTTTCGTTGGTAGTGGTAAGTCGCCTTTTTTATCAATTCTTTTAATTTTTACCACGTGCAAACTTATCACTCCTTAAAACGTTAGGCAATGTTGAGATAGGTCCAATTAGAGCTGCTGAATGGTTGTTCTCAAAAATATTGTGTAAGGTTTTATTGAATTCATCCAGGCTTATTGCTTCAATTTTATTAATAATCTCGTCCATTTCTAAATGTTTTTTCTGCAGTATTTCATTTCTACCGAGTGTAATCATTCGGCTAGCTGTGTTCTCTAAACTTAGTACCAATGCGCCTTTCATCTGTTCTTTGCCCTTCGTAATTTCCTCTTCGGTGATTTCCTCAATTAGCGCTTTACTAATTACCTCGTAAACTACTTCTATTAACTCACTGATGTTCTCCGGATTAGTCCCAGCATAGATAGTAAATTGGCCAGTATCCTTATAGGCTGAGTGATAAGAAAAGACAGAATAAGCTAAGCCACGTTTTTCACGCACTTCCTGGAATAGTCTTGAACTCATGCTAGCACCAAAAAAGTTATTCAACAAATTTAATGCATAAATCGAATCACTATTAACTGCTAAGCCCGGAAAAGCCAATGCTATATGCACTTGCTCAGTATTTTTTTCTTTTAATAATAGATTACCAGCAAAAACGGCTGGACTTGGACTGTTCTGCACTCCATCATATCCAGATCGACTAAAATATTCTCTGACTAAATCGATTATATTGCTATCTACATTTCCTGCTATTGATATAACTATATTTGATAAATTATATTGGTGTTGCATATAATTAATGATTTTCTCTCTAGTTAAATTATGTAAAGCTTTTTCCTGCCCAAGAACTGAATAGCCAAGTGAGTTACCATCATAAGAGCAAGCAGAGATAAGGTCATGAATTTGGTCGTCTGGGGTGTCCTCATACATTCTAATTTCCTCTAAGACAACGTTTCTTTCACGATCTATCTCCTCCTCAATCAACAAGGAGTTAAAAAGCATATCAGACAATAAATCAAGACCAATCTCAATATGTTGATCCATCACCCGTGTAAGGAAACATGTATACTCTTTTGACGTAAAAGCATTGAGCTGCCCGCCAATTTTCTCGATCGTCTCAGCAATCTCTTTTGCATTACGGTTTTTAGTGCCCTTAAATAAAAGATGCTCGATAAAATGTGAGACTCCATTGATATCTGCAGATTCATAACGCGAACCCGTATTGATCCAGACACCTACCGCTACAGAGCGAACATCGGAAATTCTTTCAACTACTACACGTATACCATTATCAAGTTTATGTTGAACAATCATCAACTTCCTCCGAATCATGCATTTATAATACATTTAAATATATCAAATTTTATAATAATTCTCAATTGCTTGGGTGCAAGAATAAAGAAAAAGCCAGATAATTTAACCTGACTTTTTAAGACTACTTCTTGTCTGAGTTCTCAGAAGCCTTATCCTGTAAAGCTGCTTTTCTTGATAGGTTGAGGCGACCCTGATTATCAACTTCAGTTAGTTTGACCATTATTGAATCTCCAACCTTAACAATATCTTCGACATTTTCTACCCGGTTATTATCTAGCTGCGAAATATGAACCAAACCCTCTTTACCTGAGAAAATCTCCACAAAAGCACCGAACTTTTCAATTCTTTTTACCGTCCCTAGGTAAGTTTCCCCAACTACCGGTTCTCTTACTAGGTTCTCAATAATCTCTTTGGCTTTCTGGTTCATTTTAGAATCAAGAGATGCAATATAAACATGCCCGGTCTGTTCAATATCTATTTTTACTCCTGTATCATCGATGATCTGATTAATTATCCGACCGCTTGGTCCGATAACATCTCGAATTTTATCAGGATCAATCTGCATTGTAATAATCTTAGGTGCATATTCAGAGAGTTCAGAGCTTGGCTCTTTAATAGTTTCACTCATTTTGTCCAGAATAAATAATCTGCCCTTTTTCGCCTGTTCAAGTGATGCCTCTAAAATCTCGCGACTAATATCGTCAATCTTTATATCCATTTGTAAAGCTGTTATACCATCAGATGTTCCAGCTACTTTAAAGTCCATATCACCTAAATAGTCCTCTAGTCCCTGAATATCTGTAAGAATTGTCATTTTGTCCTTTTCTTTTATAAGTCCCATTGCAATTCCTGCTACTGGTGCTTTAATTGGCACCCCAGCTTGCATTAAAGCAAGTGAGCTCGCACAAATGCTCGCTTGTGAAGATGAACCATTTGATTCTAACACTTCAGAGACTATACGAATTGTGTACGGAAAATCATCTTCGGCTGGAATAACAGGATCTAGTGCCTTTTCACCTAAAGCACCATGTCCAATCTCTCTTCTTCCAGGTCCACGCATCGGTCTTGCTTCACCAACACTGTATGGCGGAAAATTATAATGGTGCATAAATCGTTTTCTTTCTTCTAAATCTAGGCCATCAAGCCGTTGCATATCAGCTAAGACACCAAGTGTGCAGACGCTAAGAGCTTGTGTCTGTCCGCGCGTAAAAAGACCTGAGCCATGTGGTCTTGGCAAAATAGCAACAGCAGTCGAAATAGGACGAATTTCATCAGGTTTTCTCCAGTCTGGGCGAATATTTTCCTCTACAATCAGTCTACGTACCTCATCGCGTAGGATTTCATCTAAAGACTCTTTTACCTGTCCAATCTGATCCTCATACTTTTCTGCAAAATTATCTAATGTATCCGAATTAATTTCATCAATTGCACTTTCTCTTTCAAGTTTCTCTTTAATCTGTATTGCTTTAACTAATTTATTCTCCGCATATTCGCTAACGGCATTTTTTATCTCTGCGTCAATCGCGTATAGTTCTACCGCACGCTTAGTTTTGCCGTTCTCAGCTACAATTTCTTCTAGGAATTTTACAAGTTTTTTAATTTCATCATGTCCAAATAATATCGCTTCAAGCATTAATTCTTCTGAGACTACGTTAGCTCCAGCTTCAACCATGTTTACTCCATGTTTAGTACCAGCAACTGTTAGCTTAATTTGGCTTTCTTCATTCTCTTCAACATTCGGGTTGAGAATAAACTTATCATTTACATAACCAACCTCAACACCAGCAATCGGCCCCGCAAAAGGAATATCTGACAGTGACAATGCAAGCGAAGTACCCAGCATAGCCGCAATTTCAGTTGACGCATCTTGGTCGACAGATAAAACTGTTGCTACTACCATTACTTCATTGCGGAAACCCTCTGGAAACAAAGGTCTGATTGGACGGTCTATTAATCGAGAAGCAAGTATTGCTTTCTCACTTGGGCGTGCTTCTCTTTTGATGAAACCACCTGGAATTTTACCAACCGCGTAAAGTCGCTCTTCATAATTTACAGTAAGTGGAAAGAAATTAAGGTCTTTAGGTTCGTTTGACCCCGTTACAGCTACAAGTACAACTGAATCCTCATATCGAACAAGGACTGATGCGTTAGCTTGTTTGGCGAGATCTCCAATTTCAAAAGTAATCTTTTTATCATTTAGTTTGTATTCATATATCTTTTTCCCCATTAAATAAAACAACTCCCTCGTAAAGATATTTAGATATCTTTAGGTATTTAAAAAAGCGGGGTAAACCCGCTTTTTAGTAATAGCGCTATCTACGTAAACCAAGCTTACTAATTATATTGCGATAACGAACTATATCATTATCTCTTAAGTAATTTAGTAAGTGACGACGACTACCGACCATTTTAAGCAAACCGCGACGCGAGTGGTGATCTTTTTTATGAGTGCGTAGATGCTCATTGAGATAATTAATTTTGTCTGTTAGAATTGCAATTTGAATCTCTGGCGAACCAGTATCATTCTCATGAATGCGATATTCCTTGATAATTTCCTGTTTTTTTTCTTGTGACAATGCCATAATAATATCCTCCTTTTTTAATTTTATCCCTAACCAAGAGTAACGTTGGAGAATCGTCAGTCCTAGTACAGGGTATGCATTTGACTTTTAAGGTCAAACTACCACACAGAATTATAACATATTAATCATTTAAAAGTAAAGAAGCGTATCTTTTAGCTACTTCGATATCTTCTTTAATTGCTGTTACAAGTTGATTAACGTTATTAAAGTTCTTTTCTTGACGCAAAAACTTTAGCACATCTACTTCAATTAACTTACCATAAAGGTCCTGATTAAAGTCAATTATATGTATTTCGTAAGTAATATCATCCGGGTTATTATGAAAAGTTGGTCTGCTACCTACATTCATCACACCATAATAAGATCTACCATCAATATAGACCTTTACTACATAAACACCCTTTAAGAGTTTAATATACTCTTCTTTAAGTGATAGATTAATCGTTGGATAACCGATTTCTCTACCACGTTGATCACCTTTAATTACCGATCCCTCAATATTATAAGGCCTACCCAATAGTTGATTGGCTTCCTCTATCCTGCCAGCAAGCAAAAGACTACGAATTCGTGAACTACTAACTTTAATCTGATCAATCTGAAAGGCTTCAACAATTTTGACAGCAAATAAATTATTAGTCTTAGCAAATTTTTTTAAGCTAGTCGCATCGCCCTTTCCTTGCTTTCCATAACGAAAGTCAAAACCTATAACGACACCTTTAATATTCATCTTAGCAAGTATTTGCAGGATAAATTCTTGTTCAGTTAAATCTGCGAATCGTTTTGTAAAATTTACAATATAACAAGTATGTACACCAAGTTTTTCAAGCTCTTTTAGTCTTTTATCGATAGACATAATCTTTTCGGAAGAATTAGACGGATCAATAATATCAAGTGGATGCGGGTTAAACATCATTACCGCAAGTTCAATCTCTAATTTAATTGCCAAATCCCTAGCGGTATTAATAACTCTATGGTGTCCAAGGTGGATTCCATCAAAAGAGCCTATTGCTACAACCGTCTGCTGAAAAGTCTGGTCTGTGATTGGGTAATTAATTTCTATTGTTTTCATTGACTTCACCATACTTAAATACTTTTACTGGCATAAACTTATTAGCTACAGTTAGTTGATAAATTGCAACTAACTGGTCATTCTTGTTAAGAATTTTAATAGGTTGTTGCGATGCAATTTCATCGGTTATACTTTCCAGAAGCAATTGTCTTCCATTATAAATTACATTCTTTACATCCTCATCATTAACCGTAACTGCTGGAAATTTACTAAGAGCATCATTCATTGAAACCATGATGTCTGTAGCCACTCCAGCATCAAAGCGTTCCTTAACTTCTGCCAGACTATAGGCATTATTAACATGAAAGCTACCACTTGCAATACGTTCTAAGTATGACATGTGTGCTGGCAAACCAAGCGCTTTGCCGATATCTACAGATAGTGTTCTAATATATGTTCCTTTCGAGCAGCTTACTGTAAAGTCTAGCATCGCTTGCCCTTGCTCAACAATATAATTGTTTAATTTAATATCATATATATGTACAAGTCGCGCAGGTCGCACGTGTTCTTCTCCTTTTCTTGCAAGTTTATAAAGTGGCTGCCCACCAACCTTGATGGCTGAATACATTGGCGGGATTTGTTTATAATCACCAATAAAGCTCGCTAGAACTTCATGAACCTGCTCGAGGTCAAGTTTAGTAACTTTTACCTGTTCAATAATCTCTCCCGTCGCATCCTCTGTTGTAGTTGAACTGCCTAAAATACACTCTGCGCGATAAATCTTGCTCTCTTCAGTTAAGTATTCAGAAATTCTTGTTGCATGGCCTATTGCAACTAATAGAAGCCCAGTAGCATCTGGGTCCAGTGTTCCAGTATGACCGACCTTTTTCACACCGCTGATTTGTCTAATTCGATAAACTACATCATGTGAAGTCATTCCAGCCTCTTTTTTTATTGGTATAATACCGTGCAGACTATTCAACAAGCTCAATTCCTTCACTCTTTTTATAAGCTATGATTTCTTTAACTATCTTTTCTTTCAAACTAGTTAAATCGCCCTTATAGGAAAAACCAGAGGCATTAAAATGTCCACCACCACCGAATTTAGCAGCAACTAGACTAACATCAACTAATTGATTAGATCTCATACTTACACGATATTCTCCTGGCTTATCTTCTTTAATTAAAAAACTGATATCAACACTATCAATATTACGTAATAGACTGACAATCCCGTCAGCCTCATCACCTAATTTTTGCAAGTTTTGATAGTTGAGTAAACTACTAATAATGGTATCGTTTTCATAAAATTCAATATTATTTAAAACGACTTTAAGACCTTTGAGATAGCTTAAGGAAATTTTTTCTAGTGCAGAATCTGCAATTCCACCAAGATCAATCCCATAGCTAGCTAGTAGGGCAGCGAGTTGAAGGGTGTATTCAGTAGTATTTGCGTATCGAAATCCGCCAGTATCAGTTAATAATCCTGTGTAAATATATTCAGCAAACTCTTTACTTAACTCCAATTCAAGCATCTGTGCCAATTTATAAATTACCTCAGTCGTTGAAGCGGCATTCGTTATTACAAGGTTTATATCACCATAGAGACTACCTGATAAATGATGGTCTATATTCACAATTGTGCGATCAGTAGCAATTAGCATCTCGGCCTTGCCAAGACGATCAATATCGGCCGTATCAACTGCTATAACGTTAGCAAACCGATCAGAAACTTCTGCTGCCAACTTGAGTTGATCATATTTTTTTAAATAATTGAATCTTTTCGGGTAAGGATCTTGATTAGCAATAACAAAGTTTTTGCCAAGTGATGTCAAGATATATCCAACAGCTAAAGATGACGATACTGCATCTCCATCTGGATTAACATGCGAAACGACTAGAAAATCATCTTTTTCCGAAAGAAATTTCTTGAAAGCAGCGACGTCATGAGAATTCAACTCAGTCATCTTAATCGTTCTCCTTAATTTCGTTTAACAGTTCCTCAATTCGATACGCGTAATCTATAGAGGTATCTTGTTTGAAGATAAGTTCAGGAACACTTCTAAAACGAATTCTTTTACCTATCTCTGTTCTGATGTGCCCCTTCGCTCTATTTAACGTTTCCAAACTATCTTTAACTTCCTCATCTGTGCCATAAATACTTACATATATCGTTGCAATCGATAAGTCATTCGTCAGTTCAGTACCTGTAACTGTTAAAAAAGCGATTCTTGGATCTTTTAAATTGCTTTGAAGTATTATGCTTATCTCTCTTTTAATCTGTCCAGCCATTCTTTTTGCGCGCGAATTAGTCATCGATAATCACCTCAATTTTTTACTTCTTCCATAATGTATGCCTCAATTACATCATCTTTCTTAACGTCATTAAACTTAGCAACTGTAATACCGCACTCATAACCCTTTGCTACTTCACGAACATCGTCTTTAAAACGTTTGAGTGATTCAATTGTACTTTCATAAATAATTCTGTTATCGCGGATGACTCGTGCCTCAGCATTACGTGTTATTTTGCCGTCTGTTACAAAGCAGCCTGCAATAGTACCAATATTAGAGGCCTTAAAGACCTCCCTAATCTCAGCTCGACCAATTATTACCTCTTCAAAGGTCGGATCAAGTAGTCCAAGCATTGCTGCGTTAATCTCTTCAATAACCTTGTAGATTACTTGATGCAAGCGTATATCAACCTTTTCCAGCTCGGCAGCTTCACGGGCCTGTGGCTCTGGACGAACATTAAAGCCAATAATAATCGCATTAGAAGCTGAAGCTAAAGTAACGTCAGTCTCCGTAATTGCACCTACGCCCATATGAATGATATTTATTTTTACTCCTTCTACATCAATGTTTAACAATGATTCTTGGAGTGCCTCAACCGATCCTACTACATCACCCTTAATTATTACATTAAGGTCGCGTATTTCACCTTCTTGAATCTGTTTAAAAAGGTCATCAAGAGTTACCCTAGCTGTTGCTTTTAGCTCTGATTCTCTAGCCTTTGTAGCACGTTTATCACTAATAGCACGCGCCTTTCGCTCTTCAGCAAAAGCGACAAAGAGATCACCCGCTTGTGGCATATCGCTTAAACCTGTTATTTCTACAGGAGTAGATGGACCTGCGCTTTTTATTCTTTTTCCGCGGTCGTTCACCATCGATCTTACTCGACCAAAAGTAACCCCGATAACTAATGGGTCACCTACCTCAAGGGTACCATTTTGAACTAAAATGGTCGCAACTACACCGCGTCCTTTATCTAATCGTGATTCAATAACTGTTCCAGTAGCTAGCCGATTAGGATTAGCTTTTAATTCCTCTACCTCAGCTACAAGTAATAACATTTCCAAGAGACTATCAAGTCCCTCATGTTTTAAGGCTGAAATTGGCACAAAAATTGTATCGCCACCCCAGTCTTCAGCAAGCAGCCCATACTCAGTTAGTTCCTGCTTGATACGGTCAATGTTAGCTGCAGGCTTATCCATTTTGTTAACCGCAACGATAATTGGTACTTCTGCTGCTTTTGCATGATTAATTGCCTCAACAGTTTGCGGCATTACACCATCATCTGCAGCTACTACAAGAATAGTTATATCAGTGACTTCTGCTCCTCTGGCACGCATTGTTGTAAAGGCTTCATGCCCAGGTGTGTCAAGGAAAGTAATCTTCCTACCATTAACATCCACTTGATAGGCACCAATATGTTGTGTAATTCCACCAGCTTCTCCGGCAGTAACTTTAGATTTGCGGATTGCATCTAGTAAAGTTGTCTTCCCATGGTCAACATGCCCCATAATTGTTACGACTGGTGCACGTTCGCGTAAATCTTCGGGTGCATCATCATTAACTATTAGGTCGAATTGAGTTTCATCTACAACAATATTTTCTTCTACCTCAGCATCATATTCAGCAGCGATTAGAATTATTGAATCTAAATCCAGCTCCTGATTAATTGTTGCCATTATTCCGAGTCCCATCAATTTTTTAATAATCTCAGAAACGTCTGCCTTTAAAATTGTACTAAGCTCTCCCACAGTAAGAGACCCCGTATAAACAATCGTTGTTAGTTTTTTTGCCGCTGTTTTTTCGTCATCCTTCTGCTTTTTAACAACCTCTTCTTTTTTAACGACTTTTTTGTCTTCTGTAACTACTTGTTTATCCTTGCTTTCTTTTTCTGTAGTCTTTTCAGCCACCACTTTATCTGGCTGTTTTTTGACAATAGTACCTTCTTTCAAAGAAGTAAAGTATTCTTCAATCTTATTTATAATCTCCTCATCAATAGTACTCATATGATTAGTTACTGGAATATCTAGTTTTTTAAGTGTGTTAAGTATTTCCTTACTTTGCACGCCTTGTTGTTTAGCATATTCATGTACTCTAATTTTACTCATCAGCTCACCTCCAAATTATTGAAAATATCTTCTATTCTTCTTGCTATTCCGACATCTTTAATGCCCACAGCAGTTCTATATTCCTTGCCAATCGCATTGCCTAGTTGGTCGGATCTTGCGAATAGAATATAAGTTATTTTATAAAAGCTAGACTTATCAATTAATTGTTTCTTAGTTGCCTCTGATGCATCCGTGGCAATTATCACTAGTTTTAATTCTTGATTACGGATTGAGGCAATTACCTGCTCATTACCACTCACAATTAAACGACCCCTAGCGCCAAGTCCCATCAAATTAAAAATCTCTTTCCTTTTCATTATGATTACTAATCTCACTTTCTATTTCTAAATAAGTATTATCAGCTAGTTTTGATCTAAGCTTTTTTTCTAAGATATTTTTCTTCTTAGCCATTTTCAGACAATTATGATCGTAGCAGATATATGCGCCCCTACCAGATCTTTTGCCACTCAAATCAACTAGCGTTTCTCCCTCAGGTGTTCGAACTATTCTTATTAATTCTTTTTTGGTCTTTGATTCCTGACAGGCCACACACCTACGCATTGGTATCTTTTTCATAGCATTCACCCTTTATTCTTCTTCAGTCATAATCTCTTCTTCGGAAATTGCACCTTCTTCAGAAATTTCTATTTCTTCAGAAATTACCTCATCTTCAAAAATTGCCTCATCCTCAATTTCTGTCTCCTCCTCGATGCTCGGCTCAATCAACTGTGACTCGCTCTTGATATCAATTTTCCAACCAGTCAGTTTTGCAGCTAACCGTGCATTCTGTCCTTCTTTACCGATTGCAAGTGATAATTGGTAGTCTGGTACTATCACTACCGCAGTTTTTTCCTCTTCATTTAAATTAACTGAAATTACCTTCGAAGGACTAAGCGAATTTGCGATAAAGGTTTCAGCTTCTTCCGACCACTTAACAATATCGATTTTCTCGCCTTTTAATTCACCTACAATTGTTTGTACGCGGGCACCCCTTGGGCCAACGCCAGCACCGACAGCGTCAACTTCCTCTTTATTAGAATAAAGCGCAATCTTAGAACGGTGACCAGCTTCGCGAGCAACCGCTTTAATTTCTACAACACCATCGTAAATTTCAGGTACTTCAAGCTCAAATAAACGTTTAAGAAGCCCTGGGTGTGTTCGTGAAAGGAGTATTTGTGGTCCTTTTGTCGTCCGCTCAACTTTAGAAATATAAACCTTAATGCGATCACCCTGTTGAATTCGCTCAGAGGCCATCGTTTCTTTTACTGGTAGCAGCCCCTCGGTTTTTCCAAGGTCGACATAGATAAATCTTGAATCTACTCGCTGGACTATGCCTGTAACAATATCCTCTTCTTTATCGATGAAAGTATCGTATACAGCAGCCCTTTCCGCCTCGCGTATTCTCTGAGTAATAACCTGCTTTGTTGTCTGGGCAGCTATTCTACCAAAATCATTAGGTGTCACCTCTAATTCTACGACATCCCCTATAACATATTCAGGATTAATCTCATGAGCCTCTTCAATCGTTATCTCGGTTTGTGGATCTTCAACCTCTTCTACGATTGTCATTAGCGAAAAAACTTTAACGTTGCCATTATCACGATTAATATCTACGCGTACATTCTGTGCGGATTGAAAATTCCGTTTGTAGCCAGAGATTATAGCTGCTTCAATAGCTTCTAATAAGACTTCACGGTCAACACCTTTTTCTTTTTCCAAAACATTTAATGCATCCATGAACTGATTGTTCATTACCTCTTCCTCCTTAAAGCTGTATCTTTAATCTAATTCTTTTTGTTTGTGAATGAGGGATCTCTACTAGCTCACCATTATTCTTGATAGTTAATAGATCATCTGCAAATGAGACTAGCTTTCCATCAATAATATAATCATTATTAATTGCTTCATTCAAAGAAATTAATAAGCCCTTGCCGATAGCACTTGTTATCTCTTTTTCATTTCTTAATTGCCGTTCTGCTCCTGGGGAAGCAACTTCCAAAAAGTACGCACTTTTTATTAAATTACTTTCGTCCAAAACTTTGCTAATTGCTTCACTCACCATCGCGCAATCATCAATATCGATTTCTCGATCCATTTTGTAAATGTAAACGCGCAGAAAATTATTTCTGCCCTCTTTTAAATAATTAACGCTATATAACTCGATATCTAATTCATTAATTAGCGGCAAAATTAAATTTTCGATTTTTTGTATAAAACTCTTACTCATTACCTTGTACCCCTTTTTTATCTCATAATAAAAATGTAAGAGTGGGCAGCCCCACTCTCCTGTTAGCTTTTCTAATATTATAGCGTTATTATACCATCATCCGCATAGAATGGCAATGCCTCTAGAAAAGCGAAATTTGATCAGTACGGTTTAAACCTTTCAAGATATTAAGCTTATCTAAAACCTCAATAATTGAATTTGATACTCTGCAGCGCTTCTGTAAATCCTCTATCGAGATAAAAGCTGTCTGTTCACGTGCTTTAACAATATTTTCAGCAAGTCCTAAGCCGACACCGCTTATCGAAATAAAGGGTGGTATTAATCCGTCACCACTTTCATTAACTAGATATCGGTGCGAGTCGGATTGATATAAGTCTATGTTTTCCATGTTAAAGCCACGATGGTACATTTCTTGTACTACTTCAAGCACTGTCAGTAAGTCACGCTCTCTAGCTAAAGCATCATTACCTTTTTTGTTAATCTCTTCAATTCTTTCTTTAATTTTGTCAGGTCCCCTATAGATTTCCTCAATATCAAAGTCGTTGCTTCTTAATGTAAAATAAGTTGCATAATAATGAACTGGGTAATATATCTTGTAATAAACAATTCGCAATGCCATTTGAACATAAGCAACTGCATGTGCCTTTGGAAACATATATTTAATTTTCTGACATGATTCTATATACCATGCTGGTACTGAATGTTTTCTCATCTCATTAATATCAGTCTGCAGCAAGCCTTTTCCTTTGCGCACTCTTTCACTAATTGCAAAGGCTGTTGCGGAATCCAAACCCTGGGCTGTCAAATAAAGCATAATATCATCGCGTGTGCAGATTACCTGACTTAAATTCGCTTCACCTTTTCTGATCAGATCTTGAGCATTATTTCGCCAAACGTCTGTTCCATGCGAAAGTCCAGAAATACGCACTAATTCTGCAAAAGTTGTTGGTTGCGTCTCATCTAGCATCTGCCGCACAAACCTTGTACCAAACTCTGGCACGCCTATAGCACCATTTTTATAATTTTTTAATGGTTTTATAAGGTGTAATGGTTCTGTACTAGTAAAGAGTTCATATAATTTAGGATCATCAAATTCAATCGACCGTGGGTTTATTCCAGTCTGTGATTCTAACATTTTTAAGGCAGTTGGATCATCATGCCCTAATAGGTCTAATTTCAATAAAGTACCACTTAAAGCGTGATAGTCAAAATGGGTTGTAATAACCTCTGATTTCTGATCATCAGCGGGCCTTTGTATTGGTGTGAAATCTGTAAACTCCATATCCTGTGGAATAACAATTTGCCCACCAGGATGTTGTCCAGTCGTTCTTTTAACGCCTTCACAACCTTTTGCAAGTCGCAGGATTTCTGCTTCGCTTAGGTTTAAACTGTGATCAGCAACATACTTGCGGACATAACCGAAAGCTGTTTTGTTAGCAATAGTCGAGATTGTACCAGCCCGAAAAACCTTTTTATTACCAAACGTCTCTTCAGTCTGTCGATGAATTCGCGCCTGATATTCTCCGGAAAAATTAAGATCAATATCTGGTACTTTATCCCCTTCGTAGCCCATAAAAGTTTCAAAAGGTATGTCATGACCTTCCTTACACATTTTTTCATTACATTTTGGGCAGTCTTTATCAGGTAAATCATAGCCAGATTCAATCTCTAGATCATTAATAAATTGGCTATAATTACAATTGCCACAAATGTAGTGAGGTGGCAAAGGATTTACCTCAGTAATTTCAGTCATAGTTGCTACAAAAGATGAACCGACAGAGCCTCGTGAACCGACTAGGTAACCATCTGCTAAAGATTTAGCAACTAGACGGTGTGATATTAAATAGATAACCGAAAAACCATTTTCGATAATACTAGCAAGTTCCCGTTCTAAACGGTTGCTGACAATTTCAGGTAAGGGATTTCCATATTTTTTTTCAGCGTTGTTATAACTTAGTTTTGTAATCTCCTCAGCAGCGCCCTCGATTGTTGGTGTATGTAACTTATCGGGAAATGGTTGTAAATCCTCAATCTGCTCGCTAATTCTATTTGGATTTTTAACTACAATTTCCTTAGCTGTTTTCTTATCAATAAAGTCAAACTGATTTAACATTTCTCCAGTAGTTAGATAATGTGCCGAATATAACTCCTTTGTATTATGATAACGAGCACCACTTAACTGGTTATGTATTAGAATCTTGCGATTAACCGCCTCTTCTTGTTCGCGATGGTGGACATTGCCGACTGCTACAACTGGAATGTTAAGCTTTTTGCCAAGAGAAATAATCTTCTGGATAATTTCGATAATTATAGCTTGATCGTCTACTAGATTACTACTTAACAAGTATTGATAATTGCTTACCGGTTGCACCTCTAAGTAATCAAAATATGCTGCTGTTTTTTCGATTTCACTATCCGTTTTATTTAAAATCGCATTAACCAGTGCTCCCTTTGCGCAACCAGAACCTAACAGCAAGCCCTCGCGGTGCTCGTCTAGATAGCTTTTAGTTATCCTTGGTTGGCGGTAAAAGTAATCGAGATGCGATTTAGAGACTATTTTATACATATTCTTCAAACCCGTCTGATTTTTTACTAAGATTGTCAGATGATGCGGCCAGACTTTCTCGTAATCAACTTCATCTAAATCTGGGTTTAAATCATTTATATTTGTAATTTCTCTTTTAAGTAAATCCTGTGATTGCAACATAAACAAATCCGCTGTTGCACGGGCATCACTTATAGCTCTATGTTGATCAGGATTCTCGATATTATAACGCTTGCACAGAGTCTCTAGCCGATAGTTTTTAAGCTTAGGCTCTAACAAGCGAGCCAAAGCTAAGGAATCGATCACAGTATTTGTTATTGGAGTCATATTATTCCTGCTTAAGGCACTTGCTATAAATGACATATCAAATTTAGCATTATAAGCAACCAAGCTTGCAGCTCCAATAAAATCGACAAATTGCTGCAATACCTGGACAATATCTGGTGCATTCTCTAAATCATTGTTGGTAATACCAGTCAATTGTGAGATAAAGTTAGATATTTTTTCTCCCGGATTTACAAAGGACGAAAACTCATCAACTATTGTATTGCCCTGAACCTTTACTGCACCAATTTCAATGATTTTGTTTAAATTAGCTGCAAGACCTGTCGTCTCAAGGTCAAAAACTACATAGGTTTCATCTGCAATCGACTGATCTTTGGGGTTGACCACAATTAAGTCTTCACCTGTAATCACATTCGCCTCTAAGCCAAAAACAACTTTGACACCATGCTGCCGACCGCATTCGTAAGCTTCAGGAAAGGCCTGTACAACCCCATGGTCAGTAAAAGCTATCGCACTATGTCCAAATTGTGCTGCTCGTTCAATATATTTAGAGGCTGTTGAAACTCCGTCCATTGTGCTCATATTCGTATGTAAATGTAGCTCCACTCTTTTTTCCTTAGCAGTATCAGTTGGTAAAGCTAGTTCATAGTGTTGAATATCGGAAATCATCAACACAAGCTCATTACTATAACGGTCAAAACGCAAATTCCCACAAATTGTTAGCCAGATATCTTCAGACAGCATCTCGTAAATCTGTTTAGTTGTTGTTTGTGACCTGTGGAAAAGCTTTGCCTCAATTGAATCTTGAAAGTCGGTAATTCCAATTGTAAGTAGCGATGAGTTATTTCTTAATTCTCTATAATCAAGTAAGAAAACCTTACCAGTAATTACTACATTGTTCTCTTCATTAGTTAATTCGCTTATCTTTTGTGCTTCAACAGTAACTTGTTTACCATAAATATTTTTTTTAATTCTTTTGTTCTGCTTAGAATCGTTATTATTTGGTATTTCGCTATTTTCCGCTAATAATTCTTTAATATCCAACTCTAATTCAGCATTCATTAGTTTGTTATAGGTTTTCATATCTTTTTTCTCGGTCAATTCAAGTTTTATCTTAAACTTATCTTCTACCCATAAAGATAGAGATTCATGCAACAATGCGATTATGTCTTGATCTTGAAAATGTTCACGAATTGATTCAGAGTCTAAAAATATTTTAAGATCTGCACCTTCTAATTCCCACCCTGCACCCTTTAACAAGTTGAAAGTAGCTCCATTACTTTTTAGGCTGCCAATTATTTTAAACCAATACTCGCGCAGAACCTCCTCTGACCCGCTAGAAGGAAACCGATTAATAACATTGACCTGCTGATATTCTTTTAAGGTAAGTAAAAGCTGATCCTGAAATTTATCTAATATTTTTGTTGGGTGGATTCGAGCATACCTAAAAATTATTGAAAGACTGCCCTTTTTTTTATCTAAGAACACTCTTTCAATTTCTGTGTCAGCTAATTCCTGAAGAATCTCCTCCGATAGCTGAACATTTTTTATTAAGTTTTCAAAAGCTGTTTTTTCTCTGTTGCTCATAACGGCTCCTTAGACTAATTTTATCCCTAGTATATCTTCAATTTCTTTAACTAGCTCATCATATAGTTGTTCCTCTTTAACTTTTCGCACAACCTCACCTTTGCGGAAAATTACGCCTTCGCCTGCACCGCCTGCCACACCAACGTCCGCTTCACGTGCTTCACCTGGACCGTTTACCACACAGCCCATAATTGCAACCTTTAAAGGATGGTCAATTTTTTCTAACAAAAGTTCAACTTTGTTAGTTAATCCAAGCAAGTCAATTTTCGTTCTACCGCAGGTTGGGCAGGAGATAATAGTTGGCGTATCATCTCTTATCTCGAGGTTTTTCAGAATTTCTCTAGCAACTTTAATCTCTGGCACAGGGTCACCAGTAAGCGATACGCGAATTGTATCACCAATTCCTTGCGCTAATACTGTACCAATACCTACAGCAGATTTAATACTGCCTGCAAAATAGGTCCCTGCCTCAGTAACTCCTACATGTAATGGATAATTTCTAATCCCCGCCATTACTTGGTTTGCCTCAATCATCATCGCAACATTTGTGCTCTTTAAGGAGATACAAATATTTGTGTAATTTAAATCCTCTAAAATATTTATGTGATTGATTGCTGATTCGACCATTCCTTTCGCTGTTGGCTTACCATCTCTTCTGAGTATTTTCTTCTCAATTGAGCCAGAATTTATTCCTATTCTTATGGGAATATTTTTAGCGCGAGCAGCCTCGACAACCGCCTTAACCTGTTCAGCAAAACCAATATTACCAGGATTAATTCGGATTTTGTCAATGCCATTCTCAATCGCCGCCAAAGCTAATCGATAATCAAAATGAATGTCAGCTACTAATGGCAGTGTAACCTCTTGCTTAATCTGTAATATAGCATCAGCCGCTGCAAGGTCATTAATTGCTAGGCGCACTATTTGACAACCAGCATCAGCTAAATCATTAATCTGCTTAACCGTGCTCTTTATATCTTGTGTGGCTGTTGATGTCATTGATTGAATCACAACATCATTCTGTCCTCCAATCTGGACATCACCTACATAAATTGGTTTCGTCTGACATCTGTTAAACATTGAATCACCTCAAAATATTTGCTAGAAAAATTTAGCTATGTCATTTACCGTAACTGCTATAATCAACAACATTAGGGCAGCAAAGCCTATAAAGTGAATAAAACCTTCTCTTTCCGGTGATACAGGTTTGCCCCTAATGCCCTCAAACAGTAAAAATAACAACCTGCTTCCATCTAGTGCTGGGATTGGCAGTAAGTTAAAGAATCCTAGATATAAACTTAACACGGCTGTCCAGTTCATTAAGGAGATTATACCCGCTTTAGCTGCATCACTAGAAATCTTGAATATCCCAACAGGACCAGCTAAATCATCCATACCAACTTGTCCTGAGAAAAGCATCTGAAAGCTCTCAACAATTAAGAGTAACCATCTTTTTATCTCATTAAAACTAGCTTTTACAGCCTCCCACAAACTAGTTTTTTCATATACGTTGCCTGTCATGATCCCAATTTTGCCAACTCCGCCATCAAGCGTAGGCGTAATAGGGACTTTTATCTCAGAACCATCCCGCTCAATATTTAGGGTTAGCTCAATATCAGGAGATGCTTGTAGCTTACCTATTAAGTCATTAGCGTTATCATAGACATTGTTATTTATGCCGATAATTTTATCATCCACATGTAAATTAGCCTGTTCAGCTGCAGAATTCTCGATTACATCAACAATAATTACTTCATTTGTCGGTGTTCCAACCATAAGGGCAATCGCAAAAAACAAAATTAATGCCAAGCCAAAGTTAAACAGTGGACCACTGATAATGCTTAGAAATCGTGCTGAGATTGTTTTGGAAGCAAACTGTCTTGATCTAGGTGCTATTTGCATCGAGACCTTCTCTTTATGAACTATTGCATTTTCCGCGACTGCATAGCTTACCTGTTCACCTGCAAGGTTAGTTCCGGCAAAAAACAAGTCATCATTTAAATCGTATTTCTCCATTTTCACAAGCTCGTCTGAATCAGGCTCAAAATAGATATCAGTAATTACACCATCAAGAAGTTTTATACCGTAGTTCTTCCCGGTTTTAAACTCGTATAAGTGTTCGTTGTCAGTTGCCATATTCACGTAAGCACCAATTGGTAAAAGACGTAGGGAGTATTTTGTCTCACCTTTCATTAAAGAAAAGATCTTTGGACCCATACCAATTGAAAATTCACGTACCAGTACTCCTGCACGCTTAGCAAAAATAAAATGTCCTAGTTCGTGTACAAAAAGCATTAGAAAAAATGCAACTGCAATTTGCAGGACTATCACTAAAGTAGATATATTTTCCATCCCCCTATTTATCGATCAAAGTATCTGCTTTCATTCGAGCCCATTTATCAGCATTGATAATCTCTTCTAGATCTGGAGAGCTTATCTTTTGATGCTTATCTAAAACCCTTGAAATAACCTCTTCAATTGCTAAAAACGGAATTTTTTCATTTAAAAAAGCAATGACCGCAGCTTCATTAGCAGCATTGAAAATTGTTGGCGTAATACCGCCAGCTATACCACTTTGGTAAGCAAGCTTTAGTGCAGGAAAGCGGTTATAACATGGTTTTTTGAAGGTAAGTTTAGCACAGGAAAGAAAATCAAGTTCTTTAATGTTAAGATTGATTCTTTCTGGATAAGTTAGAGCGTATTGGATTGGTAATTTCATGTCCGGATTACTTAGTTGAGCAATTACAGATTTATCAACATACTGAACCATTGAATGGATAATACTCTCCGGATGAATTAAAACTTCAATCTGTTCATAGGGTATACCAAACAACCAATGAGCCTCAATAACTTCTAAACCTTTATTAACCATAGTTGCAGAATCAATCGTAATTTTAGCACCCATCTCCCAGTTAGGATGATTTAAAGCATCCGCGATCGTAACATCCGCTAGTTCTTCTCTCATTTTATCACGAAATGAGCCTCCGGAGGCTGTTAAAATAATTTTATCTACACTTTTAAGCTCCTCGCCATTTAAAGCTTGAAAAACAGCAGAATGTTCACTATCTATTGGTATCAAGTTAACATTATGCTCTTTTACAAGATCCATTACGAGTTGTCCGCCAGCTACAAGAGTCTCCTTGTTAGCCAAGCCTATCGTTTTACGGGCTTTTATCGCAGAGATGGTAGGTAACAGACCAATGCTTCCAACTAGGCTGTTTAAAACAAAGTCTGCGCTCTCATTACTTGCTAATTCGTTCAATCCCTCTAAACCGAAGACTATTTTGGTATTGTTGTTAAGTTGGTGAGCAAGCTTTTCAGCAAGCATCTTATTAGCAACTGAGACAATTTCCGGTTTAAATTTTCTGATTTGTTTTTCAAGCAAATCAATATTATGTCCAGCAGCTAAAGCACAAACATTGAATAATTCACTATTTTCTTCAATTACTTCAAGTGCTTGCACACCAATTGAGCCGGTTGAGCCAAGAATTACAATGTTTTTTTTCACTTTTATCATCCTTAGTGTGTTAAATAAATGCAAGTAGTATATAAACTACAAAAAATATTAAAATCAGGCTATCAAAACGATCTAGTATCCCTCCATGTCCGGGGAGTAGACTGCCGGAATCTTTAACATTTTTCAAGCGTTTCAATGCCGATTCAATTAAATCGCCACACTGTCCTACAATTGAAATACCGATAGCAACCAGAACAATTAGCAAAATATTTGTTTCAGTAAATATAAAAATGAAGCCCAGTGAAACGATAAAGGCAAACAAGATTCCACCAAGTGCACCTTCAATCGACTTCTTTGGACTAATCGAAGGAGCAAGTCGCTTTTTACCAAATTTGCTACCTACGAAGAAAGCACCGATATCAGAGCCCCAGGTAATAGCTAGGACGAATAAAATTAATAATAATCCATCTTCCATGGCACGTACTTCTAATATTGCAACAAAGCTAAAAGCCAAATAAATAACTCCGAGTGTTATATATGATATTGTGTCAAAATTTACCTGGTTCTTTGATGAAAGCATAATAAAAAAGTAGCCAGCAATCATAATTAAAACAATTACAAATGAATTTACACCAGCTAAAAATATATTATCAATAAATATAAGTGTTATTGCTAATAACCCCCAGACACTCTCAATTGATAATATTCTTAATTTATGCATACGTATGTATTCATAATAACCAATTGCTGTAATTAAAAAGATGAAAGCCGAAAATGATAGACCGCCTATTACTAGTAAGAATAAGAAAATAGCAGCACCGATTATAGCAGTGATAACTCGATTTTTCATTTTGTCACTCCCCTATTATATGCCGCCAAATCTTCTGCTACGTTGTTGATAGTCAGCAATCGCCCTTTTGAATAGCTCAGGTGTAAAATCAGGCCAATATACTTGTGTAAACCAGAGTTCAGCATATGCAAGTTGCCAAATTAAAAAGTTGCTAAGCCTTAATTCACCACTAGTTCTTATCAATAGTTCGGGATCAGGGTAACCAGCAGTGGTTAAATAACTTGAAAACATATTCTCATCTAAATCTTCAAATTCAATTTTGTCTGTGATTAATTCTTGGTGGAGCTTCTTTATTGCCTCGATCAGTTCTCTTCGCCCACCATAATTCATAGCAAAATTAAGAATGGTACCAGTGTTACAACTAGTCTTATCTTTTGCAGTAGCAATCGCTTCAATCGTATGTTCTGGTAAACCAGCTAAATTACCGATAACTTGTATTTGTAAATTATTAGCAACTATTTCATCCAAGTTTTCAACTAAAAATTGTGTCGGCAAGCCCATTAAAAATTGGACTTCATGCTCTGGACGTTTCCAATTATCTGTGGAAAACGCAAAGAAAGTTGCAATTTCAACCCCTAGTCTGTTGGCAGTTTTCGCTATCTCAATCACAGTGCTCATTCCAGCCTTATGACCCGCAATTCGCGGGAGATTACGAGCTTTTGCCCATCTGCCGTTTCCGTCCATAATGATGGCTACATGTTTCGGGATACGTGTGTAATCAATTGTAAGCTTATCGGAAATAGACATAAGCGCCTCCGTATGTACAAACTAGTCTATACTTCCATTATTTCTTGTTCTTTAAGATCTATAACCTCATCGATTTGGGCAATGTATTTATCCGTAACCTTCTGAATCTCATCTAAAATACGATGCGAATCATCCTCAGAAATTATTTTGTCTTTCTCTTGTTGCTTTAACTCATCATTAACATCACGACGAATATTTCTAACAGCTACCTTGCTATCTTCACCAATTCTTTTAGCTATTTTTGAAAGTTCTTTGCGTCTTTCCTCTGTCAACATTGGAATACTTAATCTAATAACTGTTCCATCGTTGTTTGGAGCAAGTCCTAAATCCGATTTTTGAATTGCTTTTTCTATTTCTCCGAGCGTGCTTTTGTCCCAGGGTTGGATTGAAATTGTGCGCACATCTGGTGTTGTGATATTGGCAGCTTGATTTACTGGTGTTATGACGCCATAATATTCAAAACTGACTTTATCTAATAATGCTGCATTAGCTCTGCCCGTACGAACTGTCGCTAAATCTCGTCTTAGAGACTCAATTGCCTTATCCATCCGTTCCGACATTTCAGTTATTATTTGACTACTCATTATTACTCCCCTCCTATTATCGTACCAATTTTTTCACCACATATTACTTTTTTGATATTTCCTTCTTTAGATATATTAAATACAATCATCGGTATTTGATTATCCATACTTAACGAGGAAGCGGTAGAATCCATAACGCCGAGCCCGTTCTGAATAACTTCAAGATAGGTCAGAGTCTCATACATAGTAGCGGTCTTATCTAATAAGGGATCACTAGAATAAACACCCTCGGTTTTGTTTTTAGCCATTAATATAACATCAGCCTCAACCTCCGTAGCTCGTAGTGCAGCAGCTGTGTCGGTTGAAAAGAAGGGATTGCCCGTGCCTGCAGCAAAAATTACTACACGTTTCTTCTCTAGATGGCGGATTGCCCGTCGTCTTATGTAAGGTTCAGCAACCTGTCGCATCTCAATTGAAGTCTGTAATCTTGTTGAGACATCGATATTTTCTAAAGAATCTTGTAAAGCTAATCCATTAATGACAGTTGCTAGCATCCCCATGTAATCGGCTGTTGCTCGATCCATGCCTTTAGAACTCCCTGCAACGCCACGCCATATATTACCCCCACCAACCACTATTCCGACCTCGACATCCATCTCTACAATCTCTTTTATTTGATTTGCAATGGAGGATATCACCTGCGGGTCGATACCATGACCAACTTCTCCAGCTAGTGCCTCACCACTTATTTTCAGAATGACTCTTTTATACTTTGCTTGCATCATATCAATTATCACTCCATTACAGTTAATTGTTGTTAGTTAAAAATAGGAACACTGTCAGTGTTCCTATTAACTAATTCTATGCTTTAGTCTGAGCTTGAACCTCTGCAGCAAAATCGCAGCTCTTCTTTTCTAATCCTTCACCAAGGTGGAATCTTGCAAAGCGTCTAATATTGATATTCTCACCAATTTTTGCAATTTTTTCTTTTAATAAGTCTTCAACTGTTTTATCAGTGTCCTTGATAAACGGTTGTTCAAGCAAACATATTTCTTCATAAAACTTATCTATTCGTCCTTCAACGATCTTTTCAACGATATTCTCAGGTTTACCCTCAGTTACTGCTTGTTGTCGAAGGATATCGCTCTCCTTTTGAATTAACTCAGCGGGAACTTCATCTCTACTAATGTAAAGCGGATCTGTTGCGGCAATATGCATTGCTATATCTTTTACAAAAATCTTGAATTCATCAGTTTTTGTTACAAAATCAGTCTCACAGTTTACTTCAACTAATACGCCGATTCTTCCCCCAGCATGTATATACGAATCAACAAGCCCCTCGCTAGCAATCCTGCCAGCTTTCTTGTCAGCTAAAGCAATTCCTCTCTCGCGTAAAAGCTCGATTGCCTTATCGATATCGCCCTTAGCATCGACTAGCGCTTTTTTGCACTCCATCATACCAACACCAGTTTTTTCACGTAGTTCTTTAACTAATGCAGCACTTATCTCCATTTATTTGCCCCCTTTAAACTTTTTATCCTATTTATTCTACTGTCGTAACGACTGTTTCTGCTTTGTCTGTTTCATCTGTTTCATCTGTTTCTTCTTCTACAACTGCTTCAATTTCCTCAGTTTTAACAGTCTTAACAACTTTAGGCTCAGGTTTTCCAGGCTTCTCAGCAGTCTCAACTACTTCTCCCTCTGCGTGACCTTCTTTACCTTCAATAACAGCATCAGCCATTTTTCCTGTAATTAACTTAACTGCTCTAATTGCGTCATCGTTGCCAGGTATTACATAGTCAATCTCATCAGGATCACAATTTGTATCAACGATTGCCACAATTGGAATATTCAATTTACGTGCCTCAGCGACTGCAATTCTTTCTTTTCTTGGATCAATAATAAATATCGCTCCAGGCAGTCTCCGCATATCTTTGATTCCACCTAGGAATTTCTCTAGTCGATCCATTTCTTTCTTCAAAATGATTACTTCTTTTTTAGGTAAGACTTCAAATGTCCCGTCAATTTCCATTCCCTCAAGTTCTTTCAAACGATTAATTGACTTTTGAATTGTTTCAAAGTTAGTTAGGGTACCACCAAGCCATCTCTGATTAATATAGAAACTGTCAGAACGAATTGCTTCTTCCTTTACTGCATCTTGCGCTTGTTTCTTAGTGCCTACAAATAAAATCGATTTGTTAGCTGCTGATAATTCTTTTACGAAATTATAAGCCTCATCGATTTTTTTAACCGTTTTCTGTAAATCAATAATATAAATACCGTTTCTTTCTGTAAAGATATAGCGTTCCATCTTAGGATTCCAGCGTCGAGTCTGGTGCCCAAAATGTACACCGGCTTCTAACAACTGTTTCATAGAGATCATTGCCATATCTTTCACCTCCTTTGGTTTTTTCCTCCACTAAGTTCATTATTAATTACGACTGTTTCAGCACCATAATTAAATCCCTTAATGTGTGTTTTTTTACCCCTAATAATATAACACAAGCAACTAGCGTTTGCAAGATAGCGTGCGGTTATTTGCTTACTTACAAGCTTTCAATTCGGAAAATAGTTTATCGTTATTTACTCGAATATAGGTCCCTTTCATCCCTAGTGATCTTGTTTCAATAACACCAGCGCTTTCAAGTTTGCTTAAAGCATTGACAATTACACTGCGAGTAATTCCTGCGTCATCTGCAATTTTGCTAGCAACTACCAAACCTTCCTTATTAGCTAGATGCTTGAAAATATGCTGTGCAGCTTCTAATTCGCTGTACGAAAGTGACCTCATTGCAATATCGATAACTGCGCTATCGCGCGTCTCTCGTTCAACCTGCTCAGATTTAACTCTAAGAATTTCCATACCAATCACCGTAGCACTGTATTCTCCCAATACTAGATCATCGTCAGTGAAAGGTTGATCTAATCGTCCAATAATTAGCGTGCCGACTCGTAAACCGCCCCCAGTAATAGGGATTAAAGCGGTGTAACTATTCCCGAAAACTTCTTTCATCTCCTCTGGAAAAGAAGTAAGGGGATTATCGATTCCGATGTTAAAAATTGTGTTATCTTGCTCCAAGAGTTGCGAGTTATATTTTGTTGGAAAGCGTCGCTCTTTAATCATTAACATAACACGCTTGTTATCGATTGGTTTTGCAATTTTTAATCCCAGTAGTTCTCCACTTGGACTTACAACAAAAATATTAGCATCGATAACCTCGCTTAAAACTTCAGCAATCTCATTGAAATCGATCGCATGTCCAGCAGTTTTCTGTAATCGCGAATTTATTCTTCTTGTTTTAGTTAATAGATTCATCTTTTCCTCCCAGTTTAGTTACAAAATATATTGTGACAAATCTTTATTCTTAACAAGAGCTTCTAGTTTTTCATTAACATATTCGGGTGTGATTGTGATGGTTGCCGGTGCGATATCAGAAGCGGAAAAAGATAAGTCCTCTAGCAGCTTTTCTAATAAGGTGCTTAATCTTCGCGCACCAATATTCTCCATCTCCTGATTGACCTCGTAAGCCATTTTCGCAATTTCCAGAATTGCTTCATCAGTAAAAACAATTTCGATTTCTTCCGTATCTAAAAGAGCTTTATATTGTTTAAGCAGAGAGTTTTTGGGTTCCGTTAAGATCCTTACAAAATCGTCTGCAGAAAGACTGCTCAGTTCAACACGAATTGGAAATCTACCCTGTAGCTCCGGTACAAGATCTGAAGGCTTCGACATATGAAAGGCACCAGCCGCAATAAACAGAATGTAATCGGTTTTAATCGGACCATATTTCGTTACAACAGTCGAACCTTCTACAATTGGCAGGATATCGCGCTGTACACCCTCGCGGGAAATATCTGGACCATGTTCTCTGCTAGCAATTTTGTCAATCTCGTCAATAAAAATAATTCCCGACTCTTCCGCGCGTTCAACAGCTTCCTGAATAATCGCGTCCATATCAATCAATTTCTCTGCTTCTTCGTGTTTTATAAATTCTCGAGCATCTTTAACAGCAACCATTCTTTTTTTCTTTTTCTTCGGAAATAGACCGCCAAATAAATCCTGCATATTTATCCCCATCTGCTCGGCGCCAGAGAAAACATCAGGAATTTGAGCACTCTCTTCATATTCAATCTCAATCATTTCATCTTCAAGTTCACCTTTTAATAATCGAAACTTAAGCGAGCGTCTTTTCTGACTTAATGTTTCATCCTCGGCTGGAAGTTCAACTTCCTCATCTTGCGCCTGCCCTCCAAACAACATATCAAAGGGGTTGCTAGAAGCTTTTTCGCGCTTAACACTAGGAGCAAGTAATTCGATAATCCGATCATTTGCTCGGTTCTCTGCCTGCTCCGCGACTGCTTCAGTTTTTTCAGCTTTTACCATTCTGATTGAGATATCAACTAAGTCGCGCACCATTGATTCCACGTCTCGACCAACATAACCTACCTCCGTAAATTTAGTTGCCTCCACCTTAACAAAAGGAGCACCAACCAATTTTGTTAATCTCCTCGCAATTTCGGTTTTCCCAACGCCTGTAGGGCCGATCATTAGAATATTTTTTGGCATAATTTCTTCTTTTAGTTCGTCCGTAAGCAAACTGCGACGATAACGATTGCGTAAGGCTACTGCGACAGCTTGTTTCGCCGCACCTTGACCAATAACGTATTTATCTAACTCAGTTACTATTTCTTTTGGTGTTAATACATTTATTTTACTCATTATGTTCTCCTTATAATTTTTCTAATGTGAAATTGTGATTTGTATAAACACAGATATCGGCAGCAATATTCATTGCCGCTTGTGCAATGTCACTAGCAGATAGTTCAGGTGCATACTGCACTAATGCTCGTCCAGCGCTAAGTGCATAATTTCCACCGGAACCAATAGCTATCATACTGTCATCAGGCTCAATTACCTCGCCGCTACCAGAAATAAGCAATAAACTATTATTATCCATTACAATTAGTAGGGCTTCAAGTTTGCGTAATACTTTGTCAGAGCGCCAATCTTTTGCAAGTTCCACGGCTGAACGTTGTAAATTTCCACTATATTTTTCAAGCTTGCCTTCAAATTTCTCAAACAAAGAGAATGCATCAGCTACAGATCCAGCAAAACCTGCTATAATCGTATCGTTATAAAGTTTTCTCACTTTTTTAGCGGTTTTCTTCATAATTACTGAGTTAGCAAGTGTAACTTGTCCATCGCCAATCATCACCGACTCACCTTTGTGTTTGATTGCAAAAATTGTTGTTGCATGAAATTGTCCACCCATCATAAACCCCTCCTTAATAAGCTACCCTCTCGGATGAAACTCTTTATAAATTGATTGTAGCTTTTCTTTTGTAACATGTGTATAAATTTGCGTTGTAGAAATATTTGTATGCCCAAGCAACTCCTGTACAACCCTCAAATCAGCACCACCATTTAATAGATGCGTTGCAAAAGTATGCCGAAAACTATGCGGACTAATATTCTTATTTAGCGCCATTTCATTAACATATTTATCGATCATTCGACGAACACTCCGATCGCTCAAACGGTTTCCATAACGATTTAAAAAGAGCGCCTCATTATCTATGTCTGTGGTTTGTTTACTGCGGGAATTATCAAGATAATTAGCTAGTGCATCAATCGAATATTTTCCAAGATTCACATAACGTTCTTTTTTCCCTTTACCAAAAACAAGTGCTACTCCTGCAACAAAATCGATTGAAGATACATCTAAAGAAACCAACTCACTTACTCTAATTCCACTAGCGTAGAGCACTTCCATGATTGCTCGATCTCTTATTCCTAGCACAGAGTCCTCATCTGGCATTGTCAATAGTTCGTTTATCTCTTCAGAATACATAAAAACCGGAAGTTTTTTATCTAGCTTAGGTGAAGAAATGAGTTGAAATGGATTATGCTCGATATGCCCTTCTCTTAATAGGAATTTAAAAAAAGTACGTAGTCCGGAGAGCTTGCGGGCAATCGTTCTACGCGAATAATTCTTTGCATTAAGTGCAGCTAAATATTTGCGGATTGTTAAATATTCTATTTCATTAATTTCAGAAATTTTTTCGATCACTAAAAAATTTTCCAAGTCTTCAATATCCTTAAAATATGAAGTTATGGTATTCTGAGCAGCATTTTGCTCAATCAATAGATATCCGTGATAATCTTTTAGATAGATTGAAAACATTTCTGATACCTTCCCTTATAATTGCTCCTTAGCAAAAGTTTGCAAACTTTCTAAAGCGAGATTCGCCAGTTGCAAGTTTTTTTCTTTTTTATTTCTGATGCGGATTGCCAATGGTGGCACTAAACCAAAGTTAGCATTCATTGGTTGGAAATTCTTGACTTGGTCATCAGAGATATAACTTGCCATCGCACCGATCATTGTCTCTTTAGGAAAGTTGCTTAAAGAATTACCACTAGCCAGGGCAGCAGCATTTATACCAGCTACCAAACCTGATGCAGTAGATTCGACATAGCCTTCAACCCCAGTAATCTGCCCTGCAAAAAACAGCTCTGGTTTCTCCTTGTACTGATAAAAGGAGTTCAGTAGTGACGGCGAGTTAATATAGGTGTTTCGATGCATTACGCCGTAACGGAGTATCTCCGCTTCTTCCAAACCAGGTATGCTGTTGATTAACTCTTTCTGACCGGGCCATTTTAGATTGGTCTGAAAGCCGACCATATTATACATAGTGCCCTCCTGATTATCCTGACGAAGTTGAACCACTGCAAAGGGCATTTTCCCATTATGAGGATTAATTAATCCCACAGGTTTCATGGCACCAAAAAGCAATGTTTGCCGATTTCTCTTAGCTAAAACCTCAATTGGCATGCAGCCTTCGAAATAATGCGCCTTCTCAAATTCATGAGGATCAACAGTTTCTGCAGAGATCAAAATCTCATAAAAGTGATTGAATTCCTCCTCAGTCATGGGACAGTTAATATAAGCAGCCTCACCCTTATCGTAGCGTGATGCAAGATATACTTTTGTGAAGTCAATACTATCGCGAGCAATAATCGGAGCAGCAGCGTCATAAAAGTAAAGGTAATCTTTACCAATCAGCTCCTCAATGGATGTGGCTAAAGCGGCCGCAGTAAGTGGTCCAGTAGCTATTACCGTAATTCCTTCAGGTATTTTGGTAACCTCTTCTTCAATTACCTTAATTAGAGGATGAGCCCATATCTGCTCAGTTATTTCCTGCGAAAATTTATTCCGGTCAACTGCAAGCGCACCACCTGCAGGTACAGCATTTAGATCAGCACTAGCTATCACTAAAGAGTCTAAGTAGCGTAGTTCCTCTTTAAGAAGTCCAGCACCATTACTTATATCATTGGATCGAAAGGAGTTACTACAGACTAGTTCAGCGAAAAGTTCAGAATGGTGCGCTGGACTTTTCTTACGACTTTTCATCTCGTACAAATTAACCTTTACGCCCCTTTGGGCTATCTGCCAGGCTGCTTCAGCTCCCGCTAAGCCAGCACCAATTACATTTACCGTCGCTTTTTCCGCCATATTCTTTGCTCCCATTTTAATTCAGTTTAAATTATTGATACTGATCTCATTATAACATCTCTTCCGAATAATCACATTCTGTACACTTTATTAAATCACCTTTTTTACGATATTTTTCTACCATTAGGCTATCGCAACTTGGACAAGGACGTGCAATTGGCTTATCAAATGAGATGAAATCGCATTCCGGATAAGCATTACAACCATAAAAGTTTTTCCTCTTCCCTTTGCGCACAATAATATCATCGCCACATTTTGGGCAAGCTACGTCAATCTTAACGATAATCGGTTTAATATTGCGGCACTCGGGAAATCCGGAGCAACCAAGGAATCTACCATATCTACTTAGTTTATAAACCATCGGCTTTCCGCATTTTTCACAGAGCTCATCAGAGACCTCATCCTTTATTTCAACATCCTTCATTTCTTCTTCAGCAATCTTTAAATCTGCTTCAAACCCAGCATAAAACTCGCGCAAAAGTTCAACCCAATCAAGTTCTCCTGCCTCAACTAAGTCTAGTTTTTCTTCTAGCTCCGCGGTAAACTCGACATTAATTTGGTCTGAGAAAAACTCCTCAACCATCTCGATAACTAGTTTTCCGAGTTCCGTTGGTATAAATCTCTTCTGATCAAGTTTAACATAGCCGCGTTTTTGAATTGTATCTAGTGTCGGCGCGTATGTGCTAGGGCGTCCAATTCCCAGCTCCTCCATTGTTTTAACTAGGCGAGCCTCACTATAGCGAGGTGGAGGCTGTGTAAAGTGTTGCTCTGGTACTTTTTCTAAAAGCTTTAATTTCTCATTTTCCGTCAACACTGGTAGAGATTTTTCTTTATCATCGTTACCATCGTCTTTATCTTCAATATAAACCGTCATAAAACCAGGAAACTTAATTGTTGACCCATTTGCTCTAAACTGGGCTGACTGTCTGCCAGCAACAATATCAACAGTTACGGTGTCATAGACGGCTGCGGCCATCTGGCTTGCAAGGAGTCTCTCCCAGATAATTTTATATAAACGATATTGATCGCGCGATAAATGTTCTTTGATGCTTGCAGGTACTCGCAAAATTGATGTTGGTCTAATTGCCTCGTGAGCATCCTGCGCACCTTTTTTATTGGTCGCCTTCTTTTCTACACCAAGATATTTATCACCATATTTTTCTGTAATATATTGCTTAACTTCATCTTTAGCTGTATCACTAATTCTTACTGAATCCGTACGCATATAGGTAATTAGACCTGTCATCCCAATTTTCGGCAAGTTGATTCCCTCATAAAGTTGTTGAGCAATCATCATTGTTTTAGCAGCTCGAAAATTTAACTTTCGTGCAGCCTCTTGTTGTAGTGTACTAGTGATAAAAGGTGCCGCTGGATTTCGTCTTCTCTCGCTTTTTTTAATTTTGTCGATTGCATACTCAGCGCCGTCTAAACTTGTAATTAGCGCATCAATCTCTTCTTTATTACTCAACTCATGCTTTTTATTGTTATAACCAAAGAATGCTGCTGAAAATTCTCCTTGTTCAGCCGCTAGTTTCAATGTTAATGACCAATATTCTGTCGGAATAAAAGCCAGTATTTCATTTTCGCGGTCGTTAATCATTTTTAGAGCTACTGATTGTACTCGACCTGCACTTAAGCCCTTCTTAACCTTTTTCCACAAAAGCGGACTAATCTGATAGCCAACCAGACGATCTAGTAATCGTCTTGCCTGTTGAGCATCTACTAGGTCGGTATCAATTGTCCGCGGGTTTTTAAAAGCATCCTTGATGGCATCCTTGGTGATTTCGTTAAAAACTACACGATACTTTTCATCTTCTTCTAAACCGAGTGCTTTGGCCAGATGCCAAGCAATCGCCTCACCTTCACGGTCAGGGTCGGCTGCGAGGTAAATGCGATCTACCTTTTTAGCAGCCTGTCTTAGCTCCTTTAAAATACTTCCCTTTCCTCGGATTGTAATATATTTTGGTGTGAAGTCATTTTCAATATCAACACCTAATTGACTTTTAGGCAAATCAATCAAATGTCCCATTGATGCCTTGACAATATAATTCCGCCCAAGATGCTTGGTAATTGTCTTAGCTTTTGCTGGTGACTCAACAATAACTAACGAACGTGCCATTTTTTACCTCCAGATACATAATCGGCTAGTAAATATTTATAGCCTTTACCATTATTTAATAGACTTGACTATTTTGTCAAATTACAAGTTTTCGCTAATCTATTTATTTAACATGTATTGCCCACCTGGAAGCTTAACAATTAGCCCCTTTAATTGCATAGTGAGTAGGTATTGATAAATCTCATTAAAATTTAATTTAGTTTTTACCAGCAAGCTGTCAATATCTGCAGTTTCAATTAACAGAACATTATAAATTTTTTGTTCATTTGCGGTCATTTTAATGATTTCTTTCTCTTTTGCTTTGCTCTTTAAATCTAAGTAGGTAAACTCCTCAATAATATCATCTACTGTCTGTACCAGTTTGGCGCCTTGTTTAATTAAATGATTTGTCCCAATGCTATTGATTGAAGAAATTGGACCTGGTATTGCAAAGACCTCTCGCGATTGTTCCAAAGCAGCTTGGACAGTTATTAAGGTTCCGCTCTTTAATGAAGCCTCAACAACAAGGGTTCCATAGGACAGACCACTGATTATACGGTTCCTTAATGGGAAATAACCTGGACGGGGGCTTTCGCCTGGTGGGTATTCTGAAATAATTAAACCCTTCCTGGCAATTGCATTATAGAGACTGCGATGTTCCTGTGGATAAATAACATCGATACCACAGCCCAGAACAGCAATGGTCTGACCACTATTTTCCAAAGTAATATTATGTGCTAATCCATCAATTCCTTTTGCAAGACCGCTAACAATTGTAAAACCATAATCTACCAGTTCACCTACAATTTTTTTGGTTGCATAAATACCGTAATGTGACGGTTTTCTAGTGCCTACAATTGCTAACATTTTCTTTTCCAATAGGCTTAAGTCGCCAATCGCAAAAAGCAACACTGGTGGTTGAGCAATCTCTTTTAGGATTGGCGGATAGCGTTGATCATAAAAGGTAATAATCTTGATTTCTTTCTTGTTAATGAGCTCTTTTAAGTTATCAAGTTTCTTTAATATAGTAGAATCTGTAAGTCCTTCTACAATCAATTGAGCCATTAATAAACTTATCTCCGTCTTATTAGCTAGTTCTTCAGCCTCCATCTTAACTAATTCGTCTAAATTATCAATTTTATTAATAATTTTCCTGATTGTTACATCGCCAACACCTTTTATTAACTTTAAATTAATAAGTTCCTCTATATAATTCATTGCTTAAGGCCTTCTCGAACATCTCGACGGTCTAAAACACGATAATTTAGTGCCTCGGCAAGATGTGCCTGCTTAATCTCAGTGCTATTTTCGATGTCCGCAATTGTTCGTGAAATTTTCAGAATTCGATTTAATGACCTACCACTAAAGCCATAATAATTGAAGGTTTTCTTAAGTAAGAGCTCAGTCTGATAATCGAGCTTACAATGTGTTTTAACCATCTTATTACTCATTTCTGAGTTGAAGGCTATTCCACTCTTTGCAAACCGTTTAAGCTGTATTGTAAGAGCTCTGGCAACGGTTTCCGTCATCTCTTTGCTGCTCCGCCCAAGATTTGTCTCTCTTATACTGTCAAAACTAGTCCAGGGAATTTCGCAGTGGAGATCAAAACGATCAATAAGTGGTCCAGATAAGCGATTGCGATAGCGTTGAATTTCGACTTGTGAACAAATACAAGTTTTGTAGGGTATATCTGTTCCGTAATAACCACATTTGCAAGGATTCATTGCAGCAACTAACATAAATTTCGCCGGATATTTATATGAGGCTTTTGCCCGGCTAATATGCACTGCTCCATCTTCTAATGGTTGGCGTAAGCTCTCGAGAACATTACGATTGAACTCCGGTAACTCATCTAAGAACATTAAGCCGCGATGGGCAAGGGTAATTTCACCAGGTCGCGGGGTGGACCCACCACCAATTAAACCCACAGTCGAGATTGTATGATGGGGGCTGCGATAAGGCCTACTTTTTATCAGTGCTGTCTGCTGTTTAAGCTTGCCAGCAACACTGTAAATCTTTGTAACTTCAAGTTGCTCTTCCCAACTTAAAGCCGGCATAATTCCGGGAATCCTCTGAGCTAACATACTTTTGCCCGAACCCGGAGGACCAACCATTATGAAATTATGCATTCCAGCTACTGCAATCTCAATTATTCTTTTTGCTTGCTGCTGCCCTTTGACATCAATAAAATCTTCGACAACACCTGATTTCGTTATTAAATTTTCCGTGCTAATTCTTGCTTCAGCCTTGTGTTCAGCAATCGGTTTGTGCTCAGCTGTCTGTAGAAAACAAACAAGCTCTAATAGATTATTGAAGGCATATACTTCAATTTCTTTAATAATAGTTGCTTCGCGATAATTTTCAGTTGAGACAATTACTTGTTTTATACCATCATTAATTGCTGCTAAAATTACCGGCAACACACCACCTACTGATTGTAAGCTACCATCTAAAGATAATTCCGCAATAAATAAGGTCTCCTCTAACTTAATCTGCGGATTTATGATTACTTCTTGCGCTGCTATTAAAACTCCTACGCAGATTGCTAAGTCGAAACTGCTTCCTGCCTTTTTTAAATCCGCCGGTGCTAAATTTACTGTAATTCTTTTTAAAGGAAATTTAAAACCAGAATTAGTAATCGCTGCTCGTACGCGATCTTTAGCTTCACGAATTGAAGAATCTGGTAAACCAACAATTTGAAAATAGGGTAGCCCATTGGCGATATCAATTTCAATCAATAACGGATGTCCCTCAATCCCTAAAATTGTAAAGGCTCTTAATTTTGCATACATAAAAACACCTCAAGATATACTTCTAAATAATTCCTTAATATCCTTTTTTTTAAGTTCGTGAAAAGTTTTATGTTTTCATATTTACAAAATAAAAAAGTTACTGTTTTGGAACAGTAACTAAAAAAATAAACATACATTAATTCTGGGAAAATTTCGTTTTTTAATATTTACCCATTTCTATTGTAATGTCGAGAAAGTTTATTCATAGCAACAGATAATTTATGTAAATATACAAATGGTCCAATAATAATCAGTGAGCCAAGTATAGACCAGAGCCAATATGTACTCGCTCCAAATTTATAATCAACCCTTCTTCGATTTATTTCAGAGCCTATACGATTAGAAATATTATGAAACCATACAAAATAAGCAATTCCGAAAGTAATAAAACCAACCAGAAAAAATAACCATAAATAATTCATAGTTTTTCTGCCGTCATATCTGCTTGCCATAATATTAATATCATTAGAAATCGAGGCAAAATATACAATTGAATATATTCCTAAAGTAATAATACTTAAAAGGATTAATTTTAATAATCCTCTATTTGTTTTCAATTGTCCTACTGGCGCTTGTGAAGCCTGATAGTTTGATGGTGCTTCCATTAATAAGTACAGTCCCTTCTAAAATTACCTATTTTTACTATATTTATGAATTGTATATATTTTACAGTCCAATTGCATTTTTAAGATGATTTAAATCATATAAATTATCATCTCCATCTATAGCAATAACATCGATTCTATATTTTTTATTCCACCAATTTTTATATTGCAAAAACATCTCGACCATTTTAATTATCTGAAGTTGCTTATTTTTGTTAATCGCTTCAATAGCAGGTCCATAATTACTATTTCTTCGGGTTTTAACCTCTACAAAAACTACTTGATTATTATCTAAAAATATTAAATCGATTTCTCCATATCTATTTTGCCAATTTTCAGCTATCAAAAGATAACCTAATTTTAATAGATATTCTTTTGCTTTATTTTCTCCCCACTTGCCAAATGTTTTATTATTTATCATAATTAATTTTCTTTCCGCTGCAATTAAAGTTCATCAAAAATTGTTTATTTAAGTATATTAGAAAGAAATGTTCTTCTATGTATAAGTGACGGCCCATTTTTTTGCAGCATTTCAATATGTTCTTTTGTACCATAGCCTTTATGTTTTTCAATATTATATTCTGGAAAATCTGCTCCCCATTCTTGACAGAGATGATCTCTTGTAACCTTTGCAATAATCGAAGCAGCTGCAATCGATTGACTTACATCATCACCCTTAATAAGTGAAATTTGTTTAATCGGGCTCGAGATAATCTCTGCATCAATCATTAATAAGTCAGGCTTGATTTTTAACGCTAGAACAGCCTGCTCCATCGCTTTAATTGTCGCTTGTTTGATATTGATACGATCAATCGTCTCAGCAGCTATCCGGCCGATTGCCACCGCCAAAGCTTGAGTCATAATCTCCTCATAAAGCTGTTCCCGCCTAACTGCTGAAAGTTTCTTAGAATCCTTAACTCCTATAATTGGTTTGTTTCGATCTAAAATGACTGCGGCAGCGACAACATCACCACATAAGCAACCACGTCCTACTTCATCGATTCCGGCGATATAATTAAATCCTTTATCCCAATATGTTTGTTCATAATTTAGCATTGGCATGTTCACCTAACATCTCTGGCTTTTCTAAACAATAGCGTCCTAGTAATCCCGAACGTAATTCACGAATAATCAACTCAGCAGCACGATCAAAATCTACCCTATCACCAGATAATAGACAACCACGCTTTACTGCAATTTTTTCTATAATTTCAACAGCTTCGCCGCTATTAGTGTCAATATTATAACGATTTATTATATATTCCGGATAATGTTCCATAACGTAATTGATTAGATAAATTGCTAAATCATCAAAATGAAGCAGCTCATCTTTAATCGCCCCAGTTAATGCCAGTCGATATCCAATCTCCTCATCCTCAAATTTATGCCAGAGGATTCCTGGTGTATCAAGCAAATCTACGCCATCAGTTATCCTGATCCACTGCTGTCCCTTAGTTATCCCTGGACGATCACCAATTCTGGCGACTCTCTTATTAACAAGTCGGTTGATCAATGCTGATTTTCCTACATTTGGTATACCGATTATCATTGTTCGGATATTTCGATTTTTTATTCCTCTTTTTTCATCTCGCTTACGTTTTTCCACTGTTAGGCTCGAAAGCTCATCAAAAATTCTGTTTATTCCATGTCCGGTCGTTGCGCTAATCGCCAAGGCGCGAATGCCATTGGCTTGAAAATACTCAATCCAGCTTGTAACAACAGCTGGGTCAGCTAAATCATATTTTGTTAATAAAGTTAATCGTGGCTTGTTTCCAATCAGCTCTGCAACCATCGGATTACGACTTGAAAATGGAATACGCGCATCTAATAATTCTATAACTACATCCACAAGCTTTAGCTTATTAACAATCTCGCGTTGAGATTTCGCCATATGCCCGGGAAACCATTGGATACCCACTTGATTACCTCCCTAAAATCTATTCAAGTAAACCGACCCTATTTAAGGGCCAAATTCTTATGCTAACTTTGCCCATCATCTCCTCTTTGGAGATGGCTCCTAATGCACGACTGTCACTACTATTTTTTCTATTATCGCCCATTACAAAAAGATGGTCATCTCTAATCTTGACTGGCCCAAAATCCTCCGTTAGCTGAACGCCCACTTCATTATAAGTTTCTTTAATAACTTCTAGATAGGGTTCATCAACTTGTTCTCCATTAATGAGTAATTGATCATCGCGAATTTCTATCGTTTCCCCCGGTAGCCCAATCACTCTTTTTATATAGTTCTCAGATTGATTAACATGAAATACGACGATATCACCACGGTCTGGCTCCTTAAATATATAAGAAGTCTTATTTAGTACAAGTCGTTCTGAGTTACTTAGTGTCGGATTCATTGAGATGCCATCAACTAAAACTAGCGAAAAAACAAATGTATGCAATAAAAAAGCAATGACTCCAGCAATAACAATTGCCTTAACCCAGTCAATTATTTCCTTATAGACTTTTTCTTTCATTAGTCCTTAGCTCCGTTCTGTCCTATTCTAATGGATGACTAAATTATATGAAAAAAAGCTTGTATTATACAAGCCTTTTCTGCATATTCATTATCTTTGAATTCTTTCCTTAATTCTTGCTTTTCTCCCACGTAGGTTTCGCAGATAATAAATTCTTGCTTGGCGAACCTTACCACGTCGCACAATCTCAACCGTGCTCAATTTAGGGGAGTATAGTGGCAGTGTACGTTCTACACCAACGCCATAAGATATTTTACGTACAGTAAAGGTCGAGTTTATACCTTTTCCTTGACGTTTAATTACTACACCCTCAAATATTTGAATTCTTTCGCGCTGACCCTCAACAACTTTAACGTGTGCTCTTACAGTGTCACCTGCACGAAAATCTGGTAAATCAGTTCTTAAATTTTCTCTAATAACTTGATCAACTAAATTCATGTTGATTACCTCCTTCCAAATCAATGTTCTTGCACTATCTGCTAGCCAGCGGAACATCTTAATCAACATTTTCTATTTTATCATAGGAATTAATGATAAACAACAAAATTAATCATGCCTTTTCTTTAATAAATCTTTTCTGCGGCTACCTGTCCGTGAAAACGATTCTTCTTTACGCCACTTTTCAATCTTTGCATGATGTCCCGATAGTAAAATTTCTGGGACTCGCCAGTTGCGAAAAATTTCTGGCCTAGTGTATTGTGGATATTCTAGCAAATTATCAGTAAAAGATTCCTGCATAAGCGACTCTTTGCTTCCTAAAACACCAGGGATCAGCCTTGTGACGCTGTCAATAATGACCATTGCTGGCAGCTCGCCGCCAGTTAAAACATAGTCGCCAATAGATATTTCATCGGTGACCAGATGTTCGCGGATTCTTTCATCAAACCCCTCATAATGACCCGCAAGTAAAATTAGATGATTAGATTTTGTAAGTTCATTTGCAAGCTCTTGATTATAAGTTTTTCCCTGTGGAGTTAGCATAATAATACGCGCCTTTTGCCAATTTTCAATCGCTTCAACAGCAGCAAATATTGGCTCTGGTTTTAAAAGCATGCCTTTACCACCACCGTAAGGATAATCGTCAACCTGATTATGTTTATCAGTTGTATAATCGCGGAAATTGATTAAATTAACTAGTATCAACTCTTTTTCACGCGCTCGTTTTAGAATGCTACTATCTAAAACACCAGCAAACATCTCAGGAAACAAGGTTAAAACATCAATTTTCATCTAATTCACCTACTCAATTAAACCAGCTATTGGATTGATTGTTATTAATTGCTGATCAAGGTCAACCTTAATAACAACATCCTCAATAAAAGGTATGAGCAAATCCGGCTGGTTCACCCTTTTTATTATCCAAACATCATTAGCTCCAGTTTGCAGTATATCAGCAACAGTTCCAATAGCTTCACCAACTAAACTCTCTACATTACAGCCAATAATCTGATGGTAATAGTAGGCGTTTTTTTCAAGCGTGTGCTGATCCTCGCAAGAAATCCAAAGATATTGGTTGATAAAATGTAAGACCTGATTGATATCGTTATAGCCCTTGAAGCTAAGAATATAGAATTGTTTATGACGCAAATAATCAGTAACGATTACTTCTGTCATTACCCCATCCTCAGATAAACCAATATAGAGAGAATTATTTACCGCAAATCTTTCATTTGGAAAATCTGTATAAGCTTCAACCCTAAGCTCACCCTTTAGTCCATGCGTATTAAAGATTTTTCCGATGCGTAGATATTTTTGTTTCAATTCTATTTCACCGCCTAAAGCTTAAACTATCTCGATATTAACTCGTCTATTATCCTGTACTGCTATTGCACCAATAAATGTGCGAAGAGCCTTTACAACTTTGCCTTTCCTACCAATAATCTTGCCAATATCCTCTGGAGCTACAGATAATTCCAATACAATCAAACGATCATAGTGCTTTTCAGTAACCGTTACCTTATCAGGATTATCTACTAATTCTTTTGCTATTAATTCTAATAAGTCTTTCATTGCTAAGTCCTCCAATCAAAGGGCTACTTTTGCTTTGAATCATGTAGTTTAGTCATTAAACCAGCATTGCTAAATAAGTTTCGAACTGTGTCTGAAGGTTTTGCACCTTTTTGCATCCAATCTAATGCTTTTTCTTCGTCAATACTTATCTTTGCCGGATCAGTTAATGGATTATATGTTCCAATCTCTTCGATAAATTTACCGTCACGGGGTGAACGTGAATCAGCAACAACGATACGATAAAACGGAGATTTTTTTGCTCCCATTCTTTTCAAACGAATTCTTACAGCCATCTTAAAATCACCTCCTATAATTAATTAGTTCTATAATAATCACATAAAAGGAAAATTACCAAAGTCTCTTTTACTAGGTCCTTTTTTCGTGTTACCAGAAAATTGTTTCATCATTCTTTTCATCTCTTCAAACTGTTTAAGCATTCGATTAACATCCTGGGTTGTCGTCCCACTACCTGCTGCAATTCTTTGACGTCGACTCGCATTTAAAATGTTTAAATCCGTCTTTTCCTCAACCGTCATTGATTTAATTATTGCTTCGGTCTTAGTAAGTAAGCGCTCATCTACTTTAAAATTTCGTAAATCTTTACCTCTACTCGCACCAGGCAGCATTGCAAGCACATCATCCAACGGTCCCATATCCTTTAGCTGCTCTAATTGTAGCAAGTAATCGTCTAGGGTAATTTCCGAGGTGCGTAACTTGCGTTCCAGCGCTTTAGCTTGTTCAATATCGATTGAATCTTGAGCCTTTTCAATTAGACTGAGTACGTCTCCCATGCCAAGAATTCTTGACGCCATCCGATCTGGATGAAAAGACTCTAATTGATCAATTTTCTCTCCCATACCAACAAATTTAATTGGAGAACCGGTTACCGCCTTTGCAGAAATCGCAGCTCCACCGCGAGTGTCTCCATCTAACTTGGTTAAAATTAGACCTGTTATCTCCAACTGCTCATTAAAGTTTTTTGCAACGTTAACCGCATCTTGTCCGGTCATTGCATCAATTACTAGAAGTGTTTCTGTTGGCTGAGCAATCTTCTTGATTTCTCTTAGTTCGCCCATCAATTGCTCATCAATATGTAATCTTCCTGCTGTATCGATAATCACAACATCATAGTTTTCTTTTTCAGCGTGTTTAATGCCATTTTTTACAATTTTAGTAGCTTCCTTCGAATCCTCAATGCTAAAAACAGGTACATTTATTTGTTCACCTAGAATCTGTAACTGTTCTCTTGCAGCCGGCCGATAAACGTCAGCAGCAATCATCAGTGGGCGTTTGTTCATCTTTTGCAAGTATTTAGCCAGCTTTGCCGCTTGCGTTGTTTTACCCGCACCTTGTAGGCCGACAAGCAGTATAATTGTTGGTCCCTTAGTGGCAAACTGCAAGTGAGAAATCTCGCCACCCATTAATTCAGTTAGTTCTTCATTAACAAGCTTAATTACCTGTTGCCCAGGAGTTAAGCTTTTTAAGATTTCTTGGCCGAGTGCCTTTTCTTTAAGACTTGCAACAAAATCCTTTACTACGGCATAGTTTACATCCGCTTCTAATAAAGCAAGACGTACTTCCCTCATTGCTTCTGCTATATCCTGTTCACTTAATATCCCTTTACCACGTAGCTTACTAAATATGCCCTGTAAGCGACCTGTTAAACCTTCAAAAGCCATTATAAGTCTCTCCTAGTCAATCATTTTTAATTCTTGAACAAGTGACGTAATCCTTGCTATTTCTGTTTCGTCAAGAGTTGCTAAATGTTCTTCCAATCTAACAATAAGCGAACGTCGTCTTAACATCTTGTCAAGCAAACCTAGTTTTAGCTCATAATCATCAAGTAGGTTCTCAGTTCTTTTTATATGTTCGTAGACACCCTGCCTAGAAATAGCAAATTCCTCTGCTATCTCAGCAAAGGAAAGATCGTCTTGAAAATACAACTCACTAAACTGTTTCTGTCGATCAGTTAGCAGGTCTTGGTATAAATCGTAAAGAAAATTATACCTTGTCTTTCGTTCAAGCATCGTCTCTCACCTCGTAAAGTTCCTTAGCTTTACAAGATGTATAATATCTGTTTGTAATTATAATGTCAAGCATTATTTGCCCGGAAGCTTGTCAAAAATTGTTTCTATATAGTCCTTTGCAACGAAAGGCTGAATATCATCAATTTTCTCACCCATTGTAATAAATTTAGGAGGAATCTCTAACTCATTAACTATCGGTATGATGATTCCACCCTTTGCGGTACCATCCAGTTTCGTTAATATAATGCCTGAAACCTGTGCAACCTCTTGAAATAGCTTAGCCTGCATAAAAGCATTCTGACCGGTGCTAGCATCCAATACAAGCAGTATCTCCTGCGGCGCTGTCTCATCTTCTCTGCTGATTGTCCGGAAAATCTTGTTAAGCTCTTGCATCAGGTTTGCCTTGTTATGCAATCTTCCAGCTGTGTCGCAGATTAAAACGTCGATTTCATTAGCCTTAGCCGATTGGATAGCATCATATATTACAGCCGAAGGATCGGCGCCTGCTTGATTTTTTACTACGGGCACCTTAGCTCTTTTACCCCATAATTCAAGTTGCTCAATCGCCCCAGCCCTAAATGTATCGCCCGCGGCAAGCATAACTTTTTTACCCTCAGAAGAAAGTACATGAGCCAACTTACCAATCGAGGTGGTTTTACCGACTCCGTTAACGCCAACAACAAGTAGGATATTCAACTTACCCTCTTCAAGATTTAACTCGTAATTGAATTTTTTCTTTTCAAAAGTTGCAAGGATAATTTGCGATAGATGTTCTTTTAGAAGAACAAAATCATCAATCTTCTCCGTCCTTGCAATTTCGCGTAATTCTTCTATATAACTATCTACAGTAAAGGGACCAAGGTCTGCTGTAATTAATATTTCTTCCAGCTCAGCGAAAAGTTCCTCGTCGATCGCCTTTTTACTGCTAAAAAGATCTTCTAAACGCTGAAAAAGACCTCGTCTGGTCTTCTCTAGCCCCTGCTCTATTTTATTTTGTTTTTCATTGCTATCAACTTGTTCCATTTGAACCTCCATTACGTTTGTGTTGCCTAAACAGCCTCTAGTTTATCCTTATTCTCTAGTTTAACAGAAACTAGTTTAGATACACCAGCCTCTTGCATCGTCACGCCATATAAAGCGTCGGCAATCTCCATAGTACCTTTTCGGTGTGTAATTACAATAAATTGCGTTGTTTCATTAAAATCACGTAGATACTCTGCAAATTTGGTTACATTTGAGTCGTCTAAAGAGGCATCTACCTCATCTAAAATGGTGAAAGGGACTGGTTTAACATGTAATATTGCATATAATAATGAAATTGCAGTTAAAGCCTTTTCTCCACCTGATAAAAGCGCGATACTGGTCAGTTTTTTGCCTGGAGGTTGTGCAAGAATCTCAATCCCCGACTCTAAAATATTATCTGGGTCAGTTAAAACTAAATCGGCCAGTCCGCCAGCAAACAGTTTGCCAAAAACAATCCGGAATTGCTTGCGAATCGCTTCAAAGCTCTCGCTGAAAATCTTAGTCATCTCTTCATCAGCCTCAGCTATAACCTGATACAAGCTCTCTTTCGCGGAGATTAAATCTGCTTTTTGTGTGGTTAAGAAATTATAGCGTTCGTTTATGCGGTCATACTCTTCAATTGCTCCTAAATTAATTTCACCGAGCTGCTTTAGCGACTTCCTTAATCGTTGAATTTCTGAACGTGTCTCTCCTACATTTTCAACTTTATCGACTTTTGCTTGCGCTGCTTCAAAGCTAATCTCATACTCTAGGGTTAACTGATTAATAAGGTTTTCAAGTTGTGTATCAAGTCTTCCTAGTTTAACTTCATTTTGCTGTAGCAGGTCCTCAACAGAACGTAGTTGCGCGCGTAAACCTTTAGAGTCAGCAACTTTTTGATCGATTTCAGTAGTAAACTTTAGTCTCTCTTTACGTTTATCATTAATTATTTTCTGTAACTCGTCGCGTTTATTTTTATATTCGTCAAAAACATTCGAAATTTCTGTTAAATCAAATTGAAGATTAAGTAATACCGCTTCTAGCGAATCAGCCTCCGCAGTCAGCTTGTCAATACTTGACTTTTGTTCCATTAAATCAATATTCAATCGCTCAATTACTTTAAGAATATGATTGTACTCTTCTTTGTGGGTAGCAAGCTCAATCCTAATGTTTGTTATTGTCTCCCTTAACTCACCCTTAGCGTCTTCTTCTTTATTTAGTGTTTCATTAGCTTGGTTAATTTCTTCTAACAACTCAGCTTCAAGTTTTTTATTTGCAATCATATTTGACTCTATATCACTAATTTTAGTATTTACTGTGCAGATTTCAGCAGAAATTTGTTGGTCGTCATTATTTAGGTACTTGGCTCTCTCTTCAAGTCGTTTTTTCTCATAACCTGTTTGAATTAAACCCTCTTTGATTTGCCGTCTCTTTGCTTCATCTGTACTATAAGCTGCGAGTTTTTCTTGGTATGTTCGTTCATTCTCGATTAAGATTAAGTTTAAGTCCTTAAGCTTATCTTCCTTGCCTTTTAATTTGCTTTTTTGCTTAGCAATCTCGCCTATTAGCTCGTCTATTTCTCGTTGTCTACCAAGCAGCTTACCACTCTGCTTAGTAATTTCGCCGCCGGTCATTGAACCACCGGGATTAACAAGATCACCATCTTGAGTCACAATCTTGTATTTATAATTTAAAGTCTTAGCAATCTGATTAGCACTTTTTAAATCCTTAGCTATAATAATTCGACCTAGCAAGAAATGACCAATTTCTTCGTAAATTAAATCTAGTTCAACCTTATCGATTGCCAGTCCTATATAGCCAGGCAAAGTCGCAATGCTGGCTAATTCTTTAACATTAAAACGCCTTCCCTTAATAACATTCAGCGGAAGCAAAGTAGCTCTTCCACTCCTTTTATCCTTAAGATACTTTATCGTTTCTCTGCCGATCTCTTCATTGTCGACCACTATATGTTGCAAAGAGTTGCCTAATGCAATCTCGATTGCTAACTCATATTCTTTGGGCACAGTTAAAAGTTCTGCCACCGAGCCAATAATCCCTTTGATTTTTTTGTTATTTCGTAAGGTCAGTACTTCTTTCGCTCCATGCGTGTAACCAGATAAAGCCATCTGCATCCCTTCTAGCGTTTCCTGTTTAGAACTGCTGGCACTAAGAAGGTTCTGAGTTTTGATAAATTCATCTTTAGTCTGCTGAATTTCTGACTCTATAGTCTTGCGAGCAAGCTCAAGCTCCTCCATTACTGGTAATAAGGCCTGACATCTAGTTTCAACTCCTGCTAATTCATTGTTGAGCTTAAGTGTTTCTTCAGCAAATTTATTTAATTCGTTTTCTATTTTTGTTCTTTCGCTTTTTAATTTGTCATTACGATAAACCAGCGAATTTAATTGGTTGTTTAAATGCGTGGAATCGTTGCGCAGAGTAGCTGTTCTATTTAAAACATCAAAGTATTCAGCTTTTAGTTCTTCCAGCTCCTCTGTTTTGTTTTTCGCAAAATCGTTTAAATATTGTTCTTTCTCTAGCAAATCTGCTTCCATTTCCTTGATCATACTAGCTTTCTCTTTTTTAATTTGCAATTCCTTTTCGATCGAATCATTTAACCCATCGTATTTTTCTCTTGCTTTATTAATACTATTAACCAGATTCTCCCTGGAAGAGCTTTGGTTTTTCTCCCTTTCACACAATACTCCACGTTTGCCTTCTTCCTGCTCTAACTTTTCACTTGCTGATAAATGCTGTTGATATAGCTCCTCTAACTCTTGATCCAGCTTACTGACGGCCCAACGTTTCTCTTCAATTGCTGCATCGATAATATTTACATTCGAGCTATATTCGAGCTGCTCCTTCGAAAAAGTTTCCTTAATCTCTTCCGCCTGCAGCCACTTTTGATAAATATTATTAATGTCATGAACATATATCTTGATATTCAAATCTTTCAATCTATTATCATACTCTTTATATTCCAAAGCTTGTGCCGATTGATATTTAAGCGGCTCAATTTGTCCTTCTAGCTCAACTATCAGGTCATATATCCTAATCAGGTTCAGCTCAGTATCATCAAGTTTTCGCTGCGCCTCTCTTTTACGGTTTTTATATTTAACAATGCCAGCTGCCTCTTCAAAAATTCCTCTTCGTTCCTCAGGTTTAGTGCTAAGAATGTCATCTATCCGCCCTTGGCCAATAATAGAGAAAGATTCTTTCCCTAGTCCCGTATCCACAAATAGATTAGATATATCTTTTAATCGTACTTGTTGTTTGTTAATTAAATACTCACTCTCACCCGTTCTATAAAGACGTCTGGTAACGACAACCTCGGAAAAATCAAGTTTGATTTGCTTTGCTTGATTATCCAAAACAAGGGAAACTTCTGCATAATTTACTGGTTTACGATTCTCACTCCCAGAAAAAATCACATCATCCATTCTTGATCCGCGCAAGCTTTTAGCGCTCTGCTCGCCAAGCACCCAGCGAATTGCATCGGCAATATTACTCTTGCCGCAGCCATTTGGTCCTACAATCGCAACTATACCCTCAGTGAAATCAATTTCTGTTTTATCGGCAAATGATTTAAAGCCATTAATTATTACACTTTTTAGCTGCATTACTTTCTCTCCTCTAGCCAATTATATGGTTCGAAATCAGGATTAGTTGCAAACTTACCGGAGCCACTGCTAGCTTTGGCATTTCTAAATTTCTTAACGTGTTCTCTAACCTGTTCTAGGTTTTTGATTCCTTTTTGTTGCCAATCAAGAAGAATGCTATCAACATAGCGAAAACTGAGCTTGTTAGAAAAAACTGCTTCCTTCAGAGCATAGAGAATGATTTCTGGACCATGACGATCTTTATCAAGCCAAGTAGAAATTAACTCAATCTCAATTGGTGATAAAGCTCTGCCAAATTCTTGTTCAAAAGACTTGAAAATGTTAGTAATTTCTTTTTCCTTATCTTCTTGCCTTACGCTAATGGTTCGTTTATCTGCTTCTTGTTCTAAATGAGCAAAGAGTCTAATAAAAATTGGTTCTAAATTATATCTTTCATAAATCAAACCAGATTTCTCGTCTAGTCCGTCCTCTATTAACAAAAAGCCCCGGTGCAGAAGTCCTTGTAAGGTCTCCATTATTTTATCGCTAGATGATGACATCTTTTCTTCTAACAAAACAGTGCTAGGAAAATAATTGTCCCTACTCTGAAAATACAAAAGATGAATCAATAAAACAAGCTCTGTCTCATCAATCCCTATTTTCTTATAATTATCTAAAAGTAAATTAGGGACACAAGTTGTCCCTGCTTTTATATGCTCAATAATTAGTTGGTTCTTATTAGACATAATTTCCTCCAAATCGTGTAGTTAAGTAGGTTCTTAGATAATTCGCTGAATGAAGCTTTCAATACGATTTAAACCAACTTCTAACTGTTCTAGCGAGGTTGCATACGAGATTCTAATAAAATTATCTGCGCCGAAGGCAGAGCCAGGTACGACTGCCACAAGTTCCTCTTCTAGAAGCTTTTCAGAAAATTCATCAGCGTTCTGATATTTCTCCTTGATTAAATCTGAAATATCAATAAACACATAGAAGGCACCTGCAGGATTTATCGGCTTTATTGCAGGTATCTCTGCTAATCTTCCCATAACATAATCTCTTCTTGCCGAGAATTCCTTTTTCATTTTTTCAAGTTCAACCTGCGACCCAGTCATCGCCTCAATTGCCCCATACTGTGCAAAAGTAACTGGATTAGAGGTGCTATGACTAGAAATATCCGACATTGCTTTAATGATCTTTTTATCACCAGCAGCGTAGCCAATTCTCCAGCCAGTCATTGCGTAAGGCTTCGATAAGCCATTTACAACAGTCGTACGCTGGTAAGCATCATCATTCAAACTAGCAATACTCACATGCTTCTCGTCATTATAAATTAGTTTTTCATAAATTTCATCTGAGATAATTAGTATATTGTATTTCTTGCATACTTTAGCTAGTCCAGCCAATTCATCACGATCGTAAATCGCACCTGTCGGATTACAGGGAGAATTAAGAATCAAAACCTTCGTTTTGTCCGTAATGCTTTCTTCTAATTGTTCTGGGGTAATTTTATATTGAGTTTGTTCTTTACCTTTAACAAAAACTGGCGTAGCACCAGCTAGTTTAACCATTTGCGGGTAGCTGACCCAATATGGTGTTGGTATAAGAACCTCATCATAGGGATTGCAAACGGCCTGAAAGTAGTTATAAAGCGCATGCTTAGCACCATTTGTTATAATCACCTGTTGCTCAGTATACCTTAGCCCATTATCATCTATATATTTCTTTACAACCGCTTTCTTCAATTCAGAAATCCCACTTGCCGCAGTGTATTTAGTCTGTCCAGATAGCATTGCTTGATACGCAGCCTCAATAATATTATCTGCTGTATTAAAATCCGGCTCACCGGCACTTAAACTAATTACATTCACTCCTTGACTCTTTAATTCCTTTGCTTTTGCATTGATTGCCAATGTTGGTGACGGTTCAATTTTTAAAGCACGTTTTGACAAATGCAATTATATTCCCCCTTATATAATTATGATTGCCAGTAATTTTTAATCTTTGCTAAGATAAATACTGAAAATCAATAAATCTTCTCTCTGTCTATCTTATGCTAACTCAAACATTAAATCATCTTAAACGATTATATAATTTTACTAATTATACAGTTTTTTTCGAGTTTTTGTTACCATATATAAAGTTTTTTCGACATCAACCGTCAATATTTCTCTATTTTTCATAATATGTTGACCATCGATAAAGACATCAGTGACTTGAGAACCAGATGCCGAATATACAATATTTGTAAATAAATTATAATTAGGTATTGTGTTAGGACTTTCTAAATCTAACAAAATTAAATCTGCTTTTTTACCAACCTCAATTGAACCAAGTTCTTTATCTAAAAAAAGTGCCTCTGCACCCTTTATTGTACCCATTCGTAATGCCTCTTTCGCATTCACCAATGTTGGTTTTTGGTTTAAACCCTTTTGCAGTAGAGCTGCTAACTTGATTTCGGCCAAAATATTTAAACTGTTATTGCTTGCAGCGCCATCTGTGCCTAAAGCAACAACTATACCTTTATCCAGATAGCTAGCAACTGGTGCGATCCCATTGCCAAGCTTTAAATTACTCGTCGGATTATGAGATATTTTAACCCCTTTTTCTGCTAATATATCAATATCCTCTTCATCAACATAGAGGGCATGTGCAATCAGAATATCATGGTCAAAATATCCAAGCTCATTCAAGTACTTGACAGGACTAAGACCAAAGTTTTCTATGGCGTAAGCATATTCTGTCGCAGATTCCGCTAAATGAATTTGCAAAGGTACTCTTAATCGCTTGGCCTCATCAAGGATTTTAATCAGATAATCCGTGGAGCAGGTATAGATAGAATGTGGTGCCATCGTCATCGTAATCCGCCCATCTGCACTACCTTGGAGTTGGAGCACATTATCTGCGGCCTCAGCCAGTTTTTGCATGCTTATATTTGGATCGGTTTGATCTTCAATTATACTGCGTGCTAAAACAGCACGGATTCCACTATTTTTTACACGCTTGGCGATTGTTTCGATTTGTATATAAAGGTCAGAAAAAGTAGTTATACCATTTTGCAACATTTCAATTATAGCCAAATCACTGCCCAAAGCAATGTCTGCTTGAGAAAACCTTGTTTCGATCGGCAAAACCTTGCTAAGCCATTCTTCCAGACCTAAATCATCAGCATATCCCCGTAGCAAGGTCATCGGTGAGTGAGTATGTGTATTAATTAGTCCTGGCAGCAAAACTTTATCCTTGGCATCAATAGTTCGCTCACAGATCGTTTCACTCGTACTGTCAGGGTTAACTTCAGTGATTATGCCATTTTCAAAGATTACAGAACCCGCTTTTAGAATTAAGTTTTCAGCGTTAAAGGTCATGACCTGGGCATTAACAATTTTTGTACGCATAGTTCAGACTCCTTATTAAATTTATATACGATTTATAATTATTGTGACTATAATAGTCTAAATGATTTATACTTGATATTGTAACATAACTTTAAGGACGTGTTTATTATGAGTTTATTAATAGAAAACATTACAAAAAGCTTTGGCAATAACATAGCAATTAAAAACTTATCTTTAGAAATTGCCAAAAATCAGATTTATGGTTTTCTCGGTGCGAATGGCGCAGGAAAAACAACCATGTTTCGTTTAATCCTCGGTATATTAGCACCTACTAAAGGCTCAATTACCTGGAATGGTGAACGAATCGATTATACAAATAGTGATTTAGTGGGCTATTTGCCAGAAGAACGGGGTTTGTATGCTGAATTACCCGTTCGTCAACAGTTAATTTACTTTGCAGAATTGCGGGGAATGAATAAAACAGCTGCGAATTCGCAGATTGATTATTGGTTAGAGCGCTTTCATATATCGGATTATAGTAATCGTCGTTTACAGGAATTATCTAAGGGTAATCAGCAGAAAATTCAGTTTATCTCAGCTGTACAGCATTCACCTGAACTGCTACTACTTGATGAGCCCTTCAGTGGGCTTGATCCCGTAAACGTTGAACTGTTGAAAGATGCAGTAAAATACTTAGCCGAAGAAGGAACGACGATTTTATTTTCCAGTCACCGTTTGGACCATGTTGAAGAATTATGTGAAAATCTTTGTCTGTTAGACAATGGTGAGGCAATACTTGAAGGTAATTTAAAACAGATAAAAAGAGAATCAGCGAGCAAAAATATTCATATTAAAACTGAAATTAATCTTGATTTTTTAAATGATATGGCTGAAGTTACAGGCATTATCAAAAAGGCGGATAGATTTATAGTTAAGTTGCAGAATGAAGCTTTTTCTCAGAAAATTTTACAAGAGTTAGTCGCTCGAGGAGAGATTACACTTTTCTCGTTAGAGGAACCATCATTAAATGACATCTTTATCGAAAAGGTAGGTGTTCAATATGAATAGATTGTTCATTATACTGAAGCATACCTTTCTCACAAACTTAAGAAAAAAATCATTTATCGTTACTACCATTGTCACAATGCTTTTATTAATTCTTGTCTTGAATCTACCAGCAATACTAGCTACTTTTGTAGGTGAAGATATACAGACTGTTGGAGTTGTAGATGAAACTCATCTGGTATATGAACAGATTAAAGATGAAATGAGTATTTACAAAGACATTGTTTTAGAAAGTTTTCCTAATGAAGAAGCTGCGCGTGCTGCTTACGAGACAGAGAATATTAATAGTTATATTTTGATAGATTTAACTGCAAACGAGCTAATTGTTGCCGAGTATAAGGCTGAGAATATTTTAAATGTGGAACTGATTTCTTATCTCGAACAGGCATTATCTACTATTCAATTTCAAAAAAGTGCCGAAAAATTAGATTTAACTCCTACGGAAATAGCTAATTTGTTTGCTCCTGTACAGCTGACTAAAACCTCTTTAAGTGAAGGTGCTAAAAGCGAAGCGGAGATTGCAATGTCGTATGTTATTGTTTATATTCTTTTAATTGCTATTTATTTTGGAGTAGTAATGTATGGAAATATGATAGCAATGGAAGTTGCCAAAGAAAAAAGTTCAAGAGTGATGGAGATCCTTATCTCAAGTGTCAATCCAGTAAAACAAATGTTTGGGAAAATACTCGGAATTTTATTGTTAGGGGTCTTTCAAATTGCACTTATGCTAATCATTGGCTTCTTTTCTTTACGAGCTAGCAGTGGAGTCTTTGCGATTGACTCTTTCACTATCGATTTTTCAGAATTGCCGACTCATGTGTTCTTTTATGCTGTATTATTTTATATTCTTGGCAATTTGTTCTATGCAACCTTTGCAGCAATGTTAGGATCCTTGGTAAGCAGGATTGAAGACTTACAGCAGACAATCGGAGTCTTAAACTTTATCTTAATTGCAGCTTTTATAATCGCTATGTTTGGACTGACCAGTCCTGATTCCACAGTAATTAAGGTACTATCATATATACCATTTTTCACACCGATGGTTATGTTCTTGCGTATCGGGATGACTGACCCACATGTAATCGAAATTATCATATCGGTTGCAATAATGGTTGTTAGCATAATTGCTAGCAGTGTTTTTGCAGCGAGGGTTTATAAGGGTGGCGTGTTGCTCTATGGTAAGGGGACCTCGCTAAAAGATATTAGAAGAGCCTTGCAATTTAAATAAAAGTTTAAACACTTGTGTTTAAACTTTTTAGAAAAACCAACTCTCTATATCTCTTAGTATATTCTGAGAAGACATGTACTCTACTTCAATTTCCGGTAAAGATTGAATAAAGGCTTTACCGTACCAGGCTGTTATTATCCGATTATCAAAAACAATGACCACTCCCCGATCCTGGTGTGTACGTATCAATCTACCAAAACCTTGTTTAAATCTAATTATTGCCCGCGGCAAAGAAAGATTGGTAAAAGAGTTTTTCCCCGCAGCTTTAAGGCGCTCTTCTCTTGCTTCCTGTAAAGGCTCAGTCGGTGGCGTAAAGGGCAGTCTGACAATGCATAATGCACTTAGGCTTTCGCCTGGAATATCCACTCCCTCCCAGAAACTACTTGTTCCAAGAAGAATTGTATTGTTATTCTCTAAAAAAGTCTCTGTTAGTCGAGACCGGCTAGTACTATCAATATTTTGCCCAAGAACCGTTATCTCTTCATTCTTTAAATAATTTACTAAAAACCGATGTGATTTTTGTAGCATTGAGTGTGATGTGAAGAGAACAAGTGTCCTTCCCTCCAACAAAAGAGCGACATCCGCTATATGCTTTGAAATATATTCGACATAAGTGTCAACAGATACATTTTTAATTGCAGGAACATCGTCTGGTACATAAACTCGTACCTGACTTTTGTAATTAAATGGTGAGGGTTGGATAATTGTCGTCAATTCTTCTGCGTTTGCTTCAAAACCAAAGTCAGTGCTAATAAGTTCAAAAGAGTCCAGGACTGCCAATGTTGCTGAAGTCATAATCACACTATCTAAATTCTTGATTAAAGATTCCTGCAAATATTTGCCAACATCAATTGGTACGGCAAATAGAATTGGAATTTTTCTCTTACCCTTCTGTCTACTTTCAATCCAATATACATTATTATTTGTTTTATATTCATTCCAGTCAGCAATATTGATTGCTATTTGCCGCAAAGACATCAGTTTGCCTTCGTAATCAACTAGAATGTTATCCTCGTGAATTTGATCGAATATTGCATTATGTACATCTTTTAATGAGTTTTTTAGCTCATTTAATTGCAGCAGAAGGTTTTCCGCTGCAAGTTTGATGCTAGCCCACTCCTTGCTTTCATAGTTTCTCTCTTTCATCCTTAATACTTGCCGGCTATTTTCGCACCCCTTGACATATAAATTAATATAATTTTCAAGCAGTGCGAAATACTGATCATTCTCTTTCATAGTTTTTGGAAACAAATCATTTGCTATTTGATTTATATCTGCAATAATTTGATCTTTATCAGTTACATTCTCACTTACTACTGCCTGGCGAAGTCTAGCTAATAATCCATTACTATCATTTTGATGTAGCTTATTTAAAATATAGTGGATTTGTAATTTGCTGATCTCGTAGCCAAGATGATTAATTGCAACGTTCTCTAACTGATGCGCTTCATCAATAATCAGTTTTCTAAAATTGGGTAAAATTGGTTGCTCATTTTTTAGACTAGTTATCAGAAGAGCATGGTTCGTAATAATGATATCTGCATTCTGCGCCCTTTTTTTAGCCTGATGATAGTAACAATTTTTGAACCAGGAGCACTTACGATTTAAACAGCTTTCACTCTCACTTCTTATCTCGTTCCATAAATATCTACCCGCTATTGATTGGTTTAGCTCTTCAATATCACCGGTTTCCGTCTCTGATATCCAAGTCAGCAATCTTGCCAGTTCAATTGTCTCTTCAGGTATTGTTGAGTATGGTGTCTCTATAATTAAATATTCATTGCTTTTAGCTTCGCTGATGGCTTCATGATATTTAGCAGCATATTTTCGCAAACAAATATAATTGTTTCTTCCTTTTAAAATTGCAGCATTAAAAGATAAGCTCATAGAATCTCTTAAGAGCGGGATATCTTTTTTGTATAACTGTTCTTGTAAATTTATCGTATGAGTCGATATTACCACCTGTTCTGCTTCCTCTAATGCCCAATAGATAGCGGGTAAAAGATAGGCTAAAGTTTTTCCAGTTCCCGTCCCAGCTTCTACCATAAGGTGTCGGTTCTCATAAAAGGCTGCTCTAATTTCAGCAGCCATCTCTTCTTGTCCCTCACGGTATTCGTACTGAGGAAACGAGCTCGCTAAGTATCCATTTTCAGCAAATAAAGTGTCAAAATCTAATTCTTGGTTATTATCAGCTTTTTCGTTCGTGTGCAGATTGTCAAGATTTTTAAGTGCGAAAAAATTATATATGTATTTCTCCGGCATTAGTTGAGCTTTATTCCCCATAATTGCTTGATTAAGAAGATGATTCACTAACTTGGATAAGCCAGAATCATTTACACTAAGTAGTTTTTGCAATTGTTGTAAATAAGTTAATGGTTTGTTTTCTAGAATCTGAATCATTTTAATTAATAAATCAGCAGTTGACTGAGCATTTTCTAGCCTAGTCTGCTCGTTGGTAGATTGAATTTTTAGTTCCTCTGCTAGGCACTCAAGTTTATAGCTTTGCTGAGTTGGAAGTAAGATTTTTGCCATTATTTTAGAATCCAGCACATCATTAGTTATTTCACTATACCCAGCTTCAATTAAGACTTGATTAATAAGATCTAAATTGTAACTAGCATTATGAGCAACAATAAAAGCATTTTCTAGTAGTGCTAATAGCTCAAACATTTCTTCAGCTGAGGCTGGTAGAGTGATTAAATTTGATGTTTTTTTGATAGAATCTTCTAACAGTACTGTAGCAATTTGGAAGGTGTCCTTCTCTTTCGCCCTATTACTAGTGGTTATTACATCAAGAATACAGAATCTTTTCATAATCTCTCCTATATATTGCATTATATTTAACAATTAGGTTGGCAAATCTAATGTTTTATTATTGCTTTGTTGTATTAATCAGTATTTAGAATATACTTTAAGGTATATCTGATTTCTTTTAATCATAACATACAAATATTAAAAAGTTGGTGTATTTATGACCTGGTATGAAGTTGTACTTAACATATTTCCTTTTGTTAATATGCTACTAGCGTTGACAATTATTTTCATCGAAAAAAAAGATGTCAATACGACCTTGACCTGGTTATTAGTTCTTTTCTTCCTTCCAATTGTAGGTTTCATTTTCTACCTTTTCTTAGGCCAGAACCTTAGTCGAAACAAAATCTTTCATTTGAAAAAAAACGAAGAAGACATCCTGCGCAACTATATGAAAGAAAATAAAGAGTATGTGCGCAAGAGTAAAACCTATTCTTCTGACGAGGTAAAAATCTATCGCAAATTGATTAATCTGTATGTTCACCATGATATTGCACCTTTTACTGAAAATAATCAAATTAAGATTTATACTCATGGGAAAGAAAAATTTGCAGCTTTATTAAAAGCTATTGATGAGGCTGAAGAATATATTTATATACAGTATTTTATTTTTAAAACTGATCAGCTTGGTACAGAAATAATGAATGCGCTTACAGCTAAGGCACGTAGCGGTGTTGAGGTCAGATTTTTATACGATCGCTTAGGATCGCGTTTAATCAGAAAGAAATTCTTAACTCCTTTTATAGAAGCTGGTGGAATGCATGCAGCTTATTTTCCATCAAGATTAAAATTTATAAATGTGCAGATAAATTATCGAAATCACCGCAAGATTGTTGTTATTGATGACAAGATTAGCTTTGTTGGTGGTATGAATGTAGGCGACGAATATGTTGGTATAACTGAAAGATTTGGTGGCTGGCGTGATACCCACTTAAAGGTCGAAGGAGAGGCAGTTGACTCTCTTAAATTACGATTTTTACTTGATTGGCGCTGGGCAACCGGTGAAGATATTGATTTTGTTAAAAATAGAAAAGCTCGCCCAGAATTCGAAAAGAAAGTACCAATGCAGATAGTTGCAAGTGGACCTAACTCTGAATGGGAAACAATAAAGTTTGGCTTCTTAAGTATGATTGGCGATGCTAAGGAAAGTATCTTTATCCAAAGTCCTTATTTCATACCCGATCAAGGGATGTTTGAAGTACTAAAGGTTGCTGTATTGTCAGGAGTTGATGTAAGAATCATGATACCAAATAAGCCCGATCACCCTTTTGTCTATTGGGCGACCCTCCATTATGCTGGAGAACTATTGAAGCTTGGAGCAAAAGTTTATATCTATAATAAAGGTTTCCTTCACTCAAAAAATATTGCAATCGATAACAAGGTTGTCTCTGTTGGAACCACAAACATGGACATTAGATCATTTCGGATAAATTTTGAAGTTAATGCATTTATTTATGATAAAGAGACTACCACCGAATTTTATAATATTTTTATTAAAGACATGGAAGACTCGATACAGCTTACTGTAGAAAATTATAATAACCGCAAGTTAAGCATTAGGTTCAAAGAGGGCGTGTCAAGATTATTGTCACCGCTCTTATAAAGGTCAACTGAATTATTAAGATGTCATAACTAATACGATAAATACTGCCGGTGCTACAAAAACCATTAGAGGAAAATATGTTTGATTATTGGCTCCTCTTAAAATTTCGTTGAACAGTTTGCTACTCAAAAATTGGAAGCCCATAAATTTACTCTCTGCACTGATGAGAGTTTTTTTATTTTTAATAGCAATAAAAATTATCGTAAAAACGCCAGCTAATAGTACTGTAACTATTGTTAGATAAAGGACAAATTCTCCTCCCATCAGTGCTCCCAATACAGAAAACAACTTTACATCCCCGGCAGCGACTGCACTGATTATGTAGAGGATAAATATAATCAAGAAACCTATAAAAAACCCTTTGAGTGAGACTAATGCCCCAGCTATACCTTGGATTATAGTGTTATAAGAAATTGCAGCTATGAGGAATACCGCATTTAACAAATTAGGAATGCGATACTCTTTTCGGTCGAAAAATAAAGCTATGGTAATAAACACTACTAATATCAATATTTTATAATATTCGATCATCGATTACTTACCTGCCTTGCTTTTGCGTTCAAGTATATATTTGTCCATATTTGCCTTTGAAAGAACCTCAAATTCAATGCTTGCTGCTAGATCAGCAAGATATACAGTAGCAACATAAACACCTTCATTCGAGTTCCCGCCAATTATTATACTTTTTGCTAAGTTTCCTTTTTTATCAAGTCGACCTCTAACTTCTTTTATAAAACCACTTTTATAGGTTAATCTAATTCTGACCTCTTCGTTCGGAGTTCCTTCAATCAATATTTTTACCTTATGTCCTCTCTGCGTTGGTGATGAGATAGAGTGGATTCTTAAATATTGCTCAGCTTCATCATCTTCTTCTGCATCCACGCTGCCTTCACCCTGATCTTTATCATTTTCAAAAACAACCGAGCTATCATACCAGATTCTTTCTTCAAAGCCCTTAATTATCGTAATCTTCTGGTTGATAAAAGGAATCCTTAAAGTCTGATCGTAGCGCAGTTCAATTGCAAAATTGTCACCCGTCCCTCCTAAGGCGGCAGGTAATTTTACATTTACTAATTGATAATCCTTAAAATCTATTAACTTATCATTTGTATTAGCATCAAGTATCGGTTGCAATAGAGCTTTTAATAAAAACTCTTTTCCTTCAAATGCAGCTGCTGAAAAAACATCTATTTTATGCACAAATTCAGATAAGCTGCCATCAATGTTATTTTTACTAGATAAACTATCTAGCAATGGAACATCATTAGAGTCAACATTCTGCTCTTTTAGTTCATTATAAAGAATTATCACCGGGTAAATATGGTGAGCTACCTGTTTTACAGTCTCAGAACCTGCATTCTCAAGCTCCATCTCGACTATCGATATTCTGACAAAGCTTGTTAACACCAGAATAAATATGATTATAAATGGAAGAATCAGCGTTGCCTCTAACACAATACTACCGTCTTCTTGTTTAAAGATAGACTGTATTTTCTTTTTAATAGCCATAGGCTATCCTTTGTTTAATTATATATTCACTTTTGTAATTTGTTTCAATTATTCCCGAGTCTAGTCTTGTCACACTAGGTAAACCTGGCAAAAACCATAAGTCCATTGGAACGATGACATCTGCAACCCCATAAGTCTTACTAATTTTTAAATTTATTCCAGTAACAGATTCTATTAAAGCGAGTTGACGTAATAGTTTTTCTTCTTCCGTCCCTCGACATAAATATAGTAATTTCAAGTATTCTATATAGCCAAAGCTACCAGCGGTTACTTTTTTCATAAGTGGCAGCTTATCTCCTTTTAAAATCAAAGCTAGATCATTAATTGATGTCTTAAAAGCTAAAGTGCTTGCTTCTAACATAATTATAACTGGGTTTGCCGAGGAAAAAATTGCCGGATTAAGCAAGGCGTCGCAAAGGTTAAAGAAGAATCTAATTAAATATATGTCACGTAAGACGGAAGCAATATTTAGACTTGAGTTCTTATTTCCATAAATTACATATTCCAATTCCTGTCGGGATATATGTATATTACTAGCGAAGTCATCATCCACAATTCCGTTAATTAGCAATTCAAAAGTGTTCTGCGATAAAATATTTTCTAAACTATCAAACTTTTCAAAAGCATACTCCTCATAATAAATTGAATCTCTAATTTGAATTAAATAATTGTCAACTATTGGCTTAACTTCTAAAAAAATCCCCTGTGCGGTATCATTAATATTTTCGACATTTAAATCAATTTCCGCACTTTTTGTTTGTATGTCCTGTTTGTTAAAAGACAAAAATTCTTCATACTTATTATCGATAAACACAGCGGCTTCATCTATAGAAGCGATTGTTTTTAATGAATTTACCAGTTTCTTAAGACTAAACAAGCTTTTATCACTTTCTGTCAACAACTCGTCATAATAACGATTAATCGCAGCTGTGGCAATGTTAAAATTATTTGCATTTCGACTAATCCAATTATCTGCGTGATTCAAATTACCAAACTGATTATTATATTGATTTGTTAAAGTTTGAGCTGCTCCTAATATCGAAAAAAATTCTCCAGGATTGACTTGTCCGATGCTAAATAAGTTAATCATATTACTAAGTTCATTTAGGACATTAAAAATATCTTCGAACAAGCTCGCTTGTAAATTTAGCGAGTCGCTAATTTCCTCATATATTTCTTTTGAAAGAATTGTATCCTTGTAATCGATAGACTTATCATATTGATTAAGCAAATCTGCTATTTCTTCATTCAATATCTTTGAATCGGCTAGTTGTTTCTTTGCCGTATCAATCCTGTTATAAAATATTGAGTAATTTCTATGGTATTCGGTCGTTAATAAATTAACATTTTTAGAAAGCTCATTTTCTATTGCTTTAACTTCGTCTGTAGATAGCTCTTCAGTTGCAATCAGATTAATCTTGTCGCTGAAAACTGAAATTAACTCATTCAGATTAGCTGGTAGCAGTTTATTAGCATCTGCTTGTAAGTCGAAAACATGGCGCAAGAGCTTGTTTCTTGTTAAAAACTTATCTGTTATCTCTTCTATCAAGTTATAATATTCGATTGTATCTGTAACTTGTTCCACTGGTTTTTCTAAATTTTGATAAATACTTTGTTGAAAACTTATTGGTGCTTGATACTTCATTTCTTCTAATATTTGATTTTTTATAACTGGAAGCAAAACAAGCTCTTGCTCAAACGATAATTCGTATTTGATATTATCCAGATCGAATTTATTATAGGAAAATCCATTGTTATGATTATCAAGATTACTAATTAATATCTCTTCGAAAACATTATTGTTTGATTCCACATAAGCAAAAAGGCCATACTGCTTATATAGTGACTGGTCAAACCTTGACAACTCTGATCTGATAGCTGCCTTTACACTCTTCTCACTAATTAGTTTTCCTGTCATCATTCGTGAAAAATCTATCAGTAAAATGTTTAAAAAAAATAAGGCAGTTATTATAACAATCAAGAATAAGGAGATAGATCCTCTCTCATCATTTATGAATTTAATTAGCATTGTTCATTAGTCCATTTCTTATAATTTCATAATCCTATAAATAAGGTTGCTGTTTAAGTAAATTAATTAACCTAATAAATTCGTCCGGTTCACTAATATAAGAATAACTACTAACAGTTGTCTTTAGCTCATCAGTAATCTCTATCGGCAAAAACTTTACTATATTTGCTATGGTTCTTACTTTAATCTGCTTAAACAGACCAGTATCAAGCTTTATTACATTGCTATAGCTTGTAGCTAGTAAATCGCTTGCTTGATTTATTATTAAATTCGAAGTTCCACGATTGTTAAATTTATCAGCCGTTCTTAACAGAACTCCTTCTTCAGCTCCTTTTGCAAGTATTATTCCCTGAAAAACGTTTTCATTTGTTATACGCCAGTACAAATTGCTCCTTTTTGCATCAATATCATATTCGCCCGTTATAAATATTCGGTCGATAACTTCCCAGTTATGAGCAGTTTTATCAGCGATAGTAGTAGTCTCGTAAAACTGCCACGCTAATTGGTATTGGATTAATGAGAGTGATAGCAGTAATAATAAAAAAATAAAAATTAAGGGAAAGATCAATGTCGTTTCTAGAGTGTAACTCCCATTTTCTGTTAAGTATTTTTTTGTTCTTTCTCTTATACGAGCTAAATTGTTCATCATCATGTAATCTTTAAAACTTATTAATTTGTGTGTCTGATTTCTCTAGCAAGGTGCTAACCCAATCAATAATTTTTTCGCGAAATAGTAAAGCGATAGCGACAAGAATTGCAACAATCAATAAGACTTCCAGTGTACCCATACCCTTTTCATCTAAAATAAACTCTTTAAGTTTATCAGTTAGTGTAATCATTTAATCATCTCCATTCATTTTTAAAAAATTAGTATTGCAGGCGTTGCTAGAACCATAATAACAACAATAAAAATCAGCAACATTGGAAAAACTAACTTAGAAGACGCTTCCTCGCCAATAATTCGAGCTTCGCTTATACGTCGTGCCCAAAAATCATTTGCTAAGTTTTCGAGAATTAATACCAGGTCTTTTCCACCCCGCCTGACATTCAGTATTAAAGTAGTAGTAAAAATTGATACTTCATGTACAGCTACCCTTTGATTTAAGCTTTCTAAAGTAGTTATAAAAGAACTACCGTTTTCTAGTTCATACATCGCCTTTAGTAGTTGTCTTTTTAAATGACTGTCAGTAATTTGTGTGTAAGACTTTGCAACTCTAATAAAAGCACTTTGGTTCGATTCTCCAGCATTAATTAATAAAACTAAAGAATGGATAAAAACTGGGAGCTCACTAATGCACTCTCTTCTTCTTTTTACTAGCTCTTTGTCTAAGCTACGATACTTGTAAACAATAAGTATTGCGCCAAGGATTAGGCCCGTAAATATCATCGGTATATCATTATTTAAAAAGGCGACTATACAGAAAAAGAGGATTATTAGTTGCCCAGTAGCGATTAGTTCAGCAATAAATAATTGAGTTTTTATTTGCGTATGTCCGCTGCTATCTAACTTATAGAGTCTCAAATGAATATGATTAATAAAATTAGAGAAGTAACGATTAAAAAGATTGCTTCCAACTATAAGTAAAGGACCAGAGAGAAAAAGATAGAGTACTTTTTTTGATTGTTTATAGTCGCAGATCTGCTTGTTTTTAATTAACGCTAATAATATTAGCGTAAAAATAATAAAAATCTGTAGAATAATTACGATTAATAATAATTGCATTTGTTACACCTTAATATCCATAATAAATTTAGAGAGAAGATTTGAAATAAATAGCAAAATTAATGAGATGCTCATCACGATTCGTCCAATTAATGTTTCATACAAGGGTTGCATGTAATCTAAAACGGTAAAAGTTATTAAGCCGATTATCACTAAGGGTGCAAGGCTTAATAACTGAGCTTCAAATTTTTTGCTCGCAATTAGTATCTCCACCTCCTGTTGTGTTTCAATCTTTGTATTAAGTATAGTTGCCGTTTTTTTAATTACTTCTACTAAATCGCCGCCAGTCCGTTTACAAGTCGAGAAAACTATCGCAAAATTTTTAATATCTTGATTAGATGTTTGATTACTAAAGTCGATTATAGCTTTTTCGATTGAATCTCCATTTCGCAATCGTTTATTAATCTGCCGTATTTCTTTAATAATAAAGGTTGTATCAGCTGGATATAATAGAGATAAATCACCTTCTAATTCAAAAAAAGCATTCTCAACCGATTTGCCAGCAACCAGCGCTGCTGATAAGGAGTAAAGAAATTGATTAAATTGCACTACTATTTGCTGGTTCTTTTTTTTATTTAATTGCTTCTTTTTATATCTTAAATAAAAATAGGCAAGAGGCATTGAACATAACGAGACAAATATATTTTTATAAAATATGTAAGAAATTATAAAAAGAAAGAGACTACCTACAAATACGTGAAATATCACATGCTGTCTCTCCATATGGATTCCTCCTTTTCTTTAATATTAACTAATTGCTTAGTAAACTTATTCAAATACAGCTCTAAGCCTGCAAAATAATTACCTGTGTTTACCAAGTTCAGCTCTCTTTTCCTGTCGTCGCCAACCACATAGCCGACAAATGAAATTTTATTGGTCTCTTTTCCAAGTTGTTGCTCAGCATCAGTTTCTTTCACTAACACATAGTCGAGATTTATTTTTCCCTCACCTAAGGACCTTGATAAATAATCTTCTATCAACAGAGCCCTACCAAAAGAATATTGATTGTTTCCAACAAGCATTAATCGATAATCCGCCTCACTCATAGCCGTTAGATTTGGTTCCCCTACTGCTGAATCTAATAAAACAATTATGTAATCGTATATATCAAGCTTCTTAAAACCAATAAATAAATTGATTAAGTCGAGTTTATCGATTTCAAACAAATCGTTGATATGTTGCACTCTTTCAAAATAATCAAAAATAAAATTAGATTCTTCTTTTTTATATTTTTCTATGTAAGCAGCTATTTTTTCTGGTTGCTTTTTTAAATGATAGATTATTTTAGATAAATCATAACTCTGACTTATAGGCAAAAAATAATCGAGCGAATTAACTGCTTCCAAATTCAAATAAAAGACCTTACTTTGCATGCCTGCAAGCTGTTTCGCTAATAGCAATGAAAACTCATTCTGGTGGTAATCGCCACTAGCGGCAGTAATCGTGATAATTTTTGTGGCATTCTTATTCGGATTGTTAAGATGAGATGCATTCTTATCGAGGTAGGAGGAGTAAATTGCTGCCATTATTAAATTTAACGGTTGAAACTTATAAATCACTATATTGGTGCTATCCTCATCTAAAACCATATTTCGACTACTAAGGATAATTTTTGTAAGATACTTGTTTTTTATATCAGCTAGCATTAGCCAATCATCTACGAAGCAGAGTATTGAAAGTTCATTAATATTTTCAAGATACCTTTGCAGTAAATCTATATCCGTAAAAAGTTTCACTGAAAATATTCGACGATATTCTGAATCTCTGATATATCTTGAAAATCTAGACAAATACTCAAGATCTGAATCAACTAAAATCAACTTAATTTTAATCATAGCACCTCTACAAGATTACAAATTTACCAGTATTTGCTAATATTATAACTCACAACTTACATTTTGTCACTACCTTTCCATTATTTTCTATAATAATTAATAGAAAACTACCTTTATAATAAGGTAGTTAATTTTCTTATAGTCATCTCTACTATTTATAAATTTCGCGTGCGGTCCTTACAGCGTCTTGTGCATCCTTAGCATAATAGTCAGCACCGATCATCTGTGCATATTCTTCGGTCAAAACAGCACCACCAACAATAACCTTACAAGTTGCTACACTATCCCGAAGCGCCGTGATTGTTTCTTCCATATTTTTTACGGTTGTCGTCATTAATGCGCTTAAACCAACTAACTTAGCACCGCTCTCCTTCGCAGTCTCTACAACCAATGTAATCGGGACGTCTTTCCCTAGATCGATTACCTCATAGCCATAGTTTTCCAGTAAAACTTTCACAATATTCTTGCCTATATCGTGCACATCACCCTTTACAGTTGCAAGGACAATGATTCCTTTTGTTACCTGATTCTCACCAGTTGACTCCATTTTTTCCTTTATAAGCACAAAAGACCGCTTTACTGCTTCTGCCGCCTGAATTAATTGTGGCAGGAAAATTTCATCGTTTTCATATTGCTTTCCAACTATATCTAAAGCTTTTATAATATGTTCATTTACTATCTCTAAGGGTTCTAGCTCCTGCAAAAGTTCTCGTGTTTTTGCTGCAGCATCCTCTTTTAAGCCCTTAATTATCAAGTCGACAAGAGTACGATCTCGATCTTCTAGCACAGCAGCATGTTGGCTAACAGGAAGTTTAGATTGTGCTGCTATAAATTCGACGGCATCCATATCCTCACCAGTTAAAACGTTATAAGCCATAATTGTATCCATAATATTTTTATCTAAAGGATTAATGATTGGTAGGTTTAGACCTTGATTAAGTGCCATCGTTAGAAAAGTCTGATTTAAAAGAGCACGATTCGGTAAACCAAATGAGACATTACTCACACCTAAACTCGTTAATATTCCAAGCTCTTCTCGAACTAGTCTAATCGTTTTAATTGTCTCCATAACCATATTTTGTTGGGCTGACGCTGTTAAAACGAGCGAATCAATAATGACCCTTTCCTTTGCTATACCGTACTCGCGAGCACGATCTACAATCCTTTTGGCAATAGCAAATCGCTCTTCTGCAGTGTTTGGTATCCCCTTCTCATCTAGTGTTAGAGCAATGACTGCCGCCCCATATTTGGCAACAATCGGAAAAATATTGGACATCGATTCTTCACTACCATTAACCGAGTTAATTAACGGAATTCCATTATAATTTCGCGCCGCAGCTTCAATCACTGAATAATCTGAGCTATCGATCTGTAAGGGAATATTGCTTATCGCTTGAATTTCTTTTAAGACCTCAACCATTATTTGCTGCTCATCAATTCCTGGCAAGCCAAGATTAATATCAAGAATGTCAGCACCAGCTTCTTTTTGTAAGATTGCCTCATTTAAAACATAGTCAATCTCCCTATTTCTTAGGGCCTCTTGAAAACGTTTTTTCCCAGTCGGATTAATTCTTTCACCAATAACCCTTACCCCTTCATCAAGAAAAACCGTTTTAGAAGCAGAACAAACTGCTGTTCGCGCATCAGGCAGCGCAAAAGTCTGTTTATATCCCTTTAATTTATTAACAATTTGCTTAATAAAGCTATCTGTCGTTCCACAGCAACCACCAATTAATTGAACACCTGCGACAATCATTTGTTCTACTGCTTCGAGATACTCGCTTGGGGTTATTTGGTAAACTGTCTCACCATTAATAATTTTGGGTAGCCCAGCATTTGCCTGAACCATTACGGGGAGTCGAGAGTATTCAAGCACCGTTTCAACCAGCGGTAACAACTCAACGGGCCCTAATGAACAATTTATTCCTAAAGCATCTACTCCTAAGCCAGAAAGCAGGGTAACCATAGAAGGAACATCTGTCCCTGTATAGGTGCGTCCATCTAATTCAAAAGTCATAGTGCAGATAACAGGAAGCTTAGTATTCTCTTTAACAGCTAAGATTGCCGCTTTCGCTTCGTATAAATCTGCAATCGTCTCAATAATTACTAAATCGACACCAGCACGTTCACCAATAATCGCCTGTTCCTTAAAAAGGTCGTAGGCTTCAGCAAAAGAAAGCGTCCCTAACGGCTCTAAAAGCTGTCCTAAGGGTCCAATGTCTAAGGCTACACACTTATCACCAGTTGCCGCTTGAGCATTGCTTACAGCGGCAACTATAATCTGCTCAACTGTATAACCCGAACCAGCTAGCTTCAGACGATTTGCCCCAAAAGTATTTGTAGTGAGCACTTGCGCTCCTGCATCAAGATATTGTTTATGTATTGCAACAATTTTTTCCGGATAAAGTATATTGTAGATCTCTGGTAGTTCCCCAGCCGCCAGCCCCAACTCCTGAAGCATCGTTCCCATTGCACCATCCCAAATTATCAGGGCACCCTTGTTAAGAAGCTTACTAAATTTATTACCTGCCACAATATCCGCCCTCCTTTGCAAACTTACAAAACATACGGCTACTACAAGTGTCACATTTTTGAATTTGATTAACAATCGTTCGATCCTGGTAGCCAATAATTGCTGTTACTGATTTACGCGGCAACAAAACATTATCCGCAGTTACAGTTAAGCCAATTTTTTTCTCAGTTTCCAATAGTCTAGCAATTATCTGTTGGCTAGTAATTGGTAGATCGCCATAACCTGGACTATAGCGATAGGTAATGCCATAGCCAAGCTCATCAGCCTCGATACGAACTAATTCTTGTACCTGGTCTGTGTAGCTCTCAACTGCTACAGTGCCGCAAGCATCAAGAATCAATGCCTTAGTTAAATCAAACTTATTATAATAATTTATTCGTTGTTCAATCGTAATACCAATAGTAGTTGCTATAATAGTGCAGTAAACTGAGTTTCTAAGGTGATTTACAATATCTGAACCATGAAGACTGTAACTCGTTTCTAATAGATTGACTTTATTATCAGCTATTTGGATTGCAAATTTTTTGTGGGTATAATTAGGTCGCGCTAACACACTAGCCTCGTCAATTATTTCTATTATTAAAGCATTTAATGCGTCTGATATCGGCTGAGCATTATAACCTAAATAGCGTAGCACCTCATCTTTTTTAATAATCACTGTCTCACCTTCTTATAGGGAGTTGCCTCTTTTAGCCAAATATTGGTTAATCCGCTCCATAATCTGCTTAGCAACCTCAGGCCTATTCATCGTATAAATATGGACACCGTCTACACCACTACTGATTAATTCAATAATTTGGTTAGCAGAATAATCAATTCCGATTTGTGCAAGTTGTTCTGAATCATCCTCATATTTATTTATTGCTTCCTCAAGCTCAGCTGGAATCCGTGCACCACACAGCTCAGTTATTCGCTTAATCTGTCTATTATTAAGTACCGGCATAATACCTGCCTGAACTGGGACTGAGATACCCTCAGCACGAACCCTTGCAAGAAAGTCGAAAAAATCTGCATTATCAAAGAACAATTGCGTTATCAAGTACGATGCCCCCGCATCAACCTTTTGCCGTAAATGCTGTAATTCTAAATCGATATTGCGCGTTTCAATATGTCCCTCTGGATAGCAGGCCCCACTAATCGCAAAATCATGCTCACTTTTCAAATATTTAATTAAATCAGTTGCATATGTAAAATCGCGTCTATTAATCTTTTCTATAGGCACATCTTGTGGCATGTCTCCACGCAATGCTAAAATATTCTCGATGTTTTCTTCCTTTATTCTCGATAATACCTGCTCGATAATTTCTTTTGAAGAGTTTATGCAAGTTAGATGAGCAACAGACTCCACATTCCACTTATTCTTTATATATGAGGCTATCTCAATTGTGTTTTGGCAGTTTGTACTTCCTGCCGCTCCATAGGTAACACTAATATAATCAGGTTCTAATGGAATCAGTTGATCAATCGTCTGATAAATTGTCTCGATACCAGAATCACTTTTTGGTGGAAAAACTTCAAAAGAGATAACAGGACTATTTTTAGCAAACATTTCAGTAATTTTCATCCTTCTCTCTCCTCTCATTAAACATTCCATTGCAATTTAGAAACGCCTTAGTAAGCTTCTATTTTTTATTATACGCTACCCTTATGATAGCTATTCTTTAAGTTAGCTATCGCCACGCTGCGGTCATCGTGACCGAAAATATAGGAACCTGCAACTAGTATATCGGCCCCAGCCGCCACAGCCTGCCTAGCAGTAAATTCATTTATTCCTCCATCGACTTGAATTAAGGTGGCAAGCTTGCGTTCCTCAATCATTTCTTTTAATTGTCTTATTTTACCTAAAGAGCTCGGAATAAACTCTTGACCGCCAAAACCAGGGTTTACGCTCATTATCAGAACCATATCAAGATCTTCTAATATATTCTCGATTGCCGATAGAGGTGTCGCTGGGTTCAGCGCGCAGGCAGTATTGACTCCAAAACTTTTTATCATATGAATTGCACGATGTAAGTGATGTGTCGTTTCAGGATGGATTGAAATAATATCGGCACCAGCATTAGCAAAGACCTCTATATAACGTTCTGGATTTTCAATCATTAAATGAACATCTAGGACGATACTCGTAATTGGTCTTATCGCCTCAACAACTATTGGGCCAATCGTTATGTTAGGTACGAAATGTCCATCCATAACATCTATATGTAACATATCAGCCTCTGCAATCTCAATTGTTCTGATTTCTTCCGATAAAACCGCAAAATTCGCTGACAAAATCGACGGTGCTATCTTAACCATAATTTTACCTCCATTTCTGTTCATCACGTATAATAATTTCGTTCAGAAAGCTCAAATAATGTTCGTAACGCCATGCCTGAATTTCCTCGTTTTTAACCGCTGCCTTAACTCCACAGCCTGGTTCATTATGGTGTTTGCAACCACGAAACCGACAGTTTTCAGCATAAGTTGCGAACTCAATAAATAAACTACTTAAATCTTCAATTTCAATACCACTAAAGTCAAGCTGGCTAAAACCGGGTGTATCCGCGATCATTCCGCCAGATGGAATCATATATAATTGGACTTCACGAGTTGTCTGCTTGCCTCTTCCTAAGCGTTTGCTGACATCACCAACATTTGCTTCAGCCTCAAGTATCAATCGATTGAGCAAAGTAGATTTTCCAACACCAGATTGGCCTGCCAAAACTGTTGTTTTATCGGCTAACAATTCTTTTAATGGTTTCAAGTCTCTTGTAGAAAAATCTGCCACAAATGTCTGGTAACCGATACTTTTGTATACATTAATTACGTCATCAACTGCCTGCCTATCCTTTAATAAATCTAACTTAGTAAAGCAGAGAATAATTGGAATTTTAGCTTGTTCAATATGGATAATAAACTTATCGAGAGCCGAAGTACTTATTGCAGGGTCCACAACAGAGATAACCACAAGCACTTGATCAACATTACTAATTGCTGGTCGCTTAAGTTCATTCTTCCGTGGCAAGATTTCTGAAATTACACCAACATTGTTATCTGTTAAGCTAAATTCGACATAATCACCTACAAGTGGCATCTGCTCTCGCAATTTAATGAGGCCTCTTGCCCTAGATTCATAAACTTCTTGTCCAGACTTAATATAATAAAAACTACTAAGTGCACGTATAATTTGTCCTTTTAACATTACACACTCCTAATGATTATAATCAACAGTCCTCGTTAGATAGACTTTATTATTTACATAGACTGTTATCGTACCAATATCATCTGGTAGTAAAATAAGCTCGACTGAATATTCTTTGTCCCCTCTAATTCTTTCATTAATATATTCAATATTACGATAACGTGAATCATAGATTTCGATGCGTACCTGATTATACTCTGAGCCAACTAATGTAACATTAACTTTATCTGCGACGCGATTAACTTCCTCTGGATAACCGTCACTAACATAAAGTGTGACTTTATCGTTTACAGAAATTTCGTCCCCCGCCTTAAATGGTTCCTGTCTAAAGATTCTTCCTTTTTCTACAGCAGTAGTCATTTCTCGATGAACTTTTTCAATCACAATGTCTCGTTGTAAAAGAATAGCTTCCGCTTCAGACAACAAAACGTTGTGCAATTCAGGCATCAGGGAGCGATCACTCCCTTTACTAATATAGAGGATGACCTCTGTTTTACTTATATCTAAGTTCATCCCAGTATAAGGACTCTGGTTATAAATTAAACCTTTGTCAACCGACTCATTAAACTCCTCAATTATAGTAATATTTTCTTCTTTCACACCTAATTGTCTTAGTGTAAAACGCGCAATATTTTCCTGTTTATCAATTAAGTCTGGCATTTCAGGATGCTTAACACCAGTACTAACATACAGAGTAATCTCAGAAGACGAGTTGATTATTGTGTCAGCCAAGGGCTCCTGTTTAATAATAACTCCAGAATCGACCGTATCGCTTGATTCACCAATTACTATATAAGCGACACCTAATGGCTGGATCATCTCGAGTGCTGCCTCCAACTCAGTATCAATTAGATTTGGCATTGTTATTATATCATTCTTACTAGCTAGTAAGAAGTAGATACTACCGACAATTAAAGCGATAACCAAAACCGCCGCAAGGATTAACAACAGATATTTGCGCTGTTTCCGATCGATAAAAAATAAGTTGCCCTTATTTGCCTCTTGCCGATTATTCGAAAGCGGCTGAGTATTTACTGTCGGTATTTTAATCGTATAGTCCTCATCATCTATTAAACCCTGTTCTGCGTAATAGATTGGTTCGTTTAACCGCTCCGAATCTAGAGCAGTCGCTAAATCCATTTTCACTTCAGCTACAGAGCTGTAGCGATTGCGTGGATTTTTTACAAGCATTTTTCGAATAACATTCTCCACGCTCTGTGGAATCTCTGGTCGGAGTTCGCGTGGAGAAATATAATCTTCCTCTAAATGTTTCAAAATTACTGAAATTGGCGTCTCCCCAGAGAAAGGTAGCTTCCCTGTTAACATTTCATAGAAAACTATCCCCAATGAATAAATATCTGTCTTTTCATCTGTCCAGCCTCCACGGGCTTGTTCTGGCGAAAGATAATGAATTGAGCCAAGCACAGAACCGGTATGCGTAATTGTTGACTGTGAAATTGTTCGCGCTATCCCAAAATCCGTTATTTTGACCTCACCATTATTATATAAAATATTGTGTGGTTTTATATCGCGATGGATTACTTTATTCTGATGGGCATGTATAAGAGCATCAATCACTTGTAGTGTGATTGCAACCGCTTCTTCGACAGGCAAATACCCCTGACGATTAAGCATGCCTTTTACAGTATCACCTTTCACATACTCCATCACAATATAATATGTATTGTCTTCTTCTTTGATATGATATGTTTTTACTATGTTTTTATGATTTAAGCGTGTCGCAGCCTCGGCCTCGCGACGGAATCGCTGAACTAACTCATTATCATCGGCCAACTGCGAATGTAGAACTTTTATCGCTATCTCAGTATTATCTACTAAATCGATAGCTAAATAGACGTCTGCCATACCGCCACTACCAATTTTTGCAATAATTTTGTATCGTTTCCCCAAAATTCTACCAACCATCTATTTCACCACGCTTTACTTTCATTAACATCTAATTTTTTATGAGGATTAAAGAAATATTATCCTCCCCACCCTTTTCTAATGCTGCAGCAATTAATTTATCAGCTAGCTGATCTAAAGAATCTTGATATTCACTTATAAAAGTTTCAAGTTCCAAGTGTGTTAGCGTATTACTTAAGCCATCGCTACAGAGCAGTATTATCTCACCTTGCCCCCAACTAATTTCCTTTATATCAATTTTCACTTCCGTATCGGTGCCTAGTGCACGTGTGAGAACATTCTTCTGCGGGTGATTTAAAACTTCCTCGCGGGTAATTTTATCATTAACAAATAACTCATTAACTAGAGTATGGTCACTTGTTTTTAGTTTAAGCTCTCCTTGAGAAAAGAGATAGGCTCTACTATCCCCAATATGACCAATAGTTACCATTGATTCATTAAAAAGAGCAAGGACAATTGTTGTGCCCATGCCTTTGAGCTTTTCATCACTGTGTGAGTGCAAATAAATTTCAGTGTTTGCGCTACTAATTGCCTCTTCAATTAGAGTCGCATTTTCGCCAGTCACACCCTCTGCTGTTAGTCCATTAAGAATCGCCCTCACTATCGAGATTGTAGCGTCTGCGCTTGCTATCTCTCCAGCTAAGTGCCCCCCCATACCATCCGCAATAATTGCAAGCGAAAGATTATCTACATTAGTTGAACTAATCCACAGAAAATCTTCATTAATTTCCCTTACTTTTCCAATATCTGTTCTTGAAACAACTTGCATAAAATCACCCCATTTTTTCAGCTAGATTGCGTACACGCAGTTGACCGCAAGCTGCAGCAATGTCTCTGCCCAACTCTCTTCTAATTGTTGTTGTTATATTTTGTTTTTCTAAAATCTCTTTAAAAACAGATAATTGATTTGTATTACCTTTGGTAAACTCTTTACCCTCTACCGGATTAACAGGTATCAGATTTACATGTGCTTTCGTATCTCTAAGCAAAAAAGCTAACTCATTCGCTTGTTCTGTTGAATCATTAACATCCTTGATTAGCGCATATTCAAAGGTAACTCTTCTACCTGTAATTCTCACATAATAAGAAACGGCAGCCATTAATTCTTCAATCGGATATTTTTTGTTAATTGGCATTATTTCTGAGCGTAACTTATTATTAGCCGCATGGAGTGAAATTGCCAGTACAACCTGTGTTTTTAGATCAGCAAAACGATAAATCTCTGGCACTATTCCACAAGTTGAGACCGTTATATGTCGTTGCCCAATATTTATCCCCTGGTCTGAATTTACAATTTCAATAAAATTAATCGTCTCAATAAAATTGTCAAAAGGCTCACCAATACCCATAATTACAATGCTAGTAATACGCTCATCTTGCCGCTTTAAAAATCGTTCCACTTGCAAAAACTGCTGTATCATCTCACCAGCAGTTAAATTACGCTGCCAGCCGCTAATCGTTGAGGCACAGAAGCTACATCCCATTTTGCAACCGACTTGGGTAGAAATGCAGATGCTGTTTCCATACGAATGCCGCATCAGCACAGTCTCTATACTACTATTATCTTCTAATTTAAACAGAAACTTTGTTGTGTTTGGTGAGTCAAGCTGTTCCATAATTGATATTTTCGGAAAAACAAAATCATCGTCCAGCTCTTGACGTAATTCATTAGAAAGATTGCTCATATCACGGAAACTAGTAACCTTTTTTTGATAAAGCCATTTATAAATTTGCTCTGCACGAAAGGCTGGCTCATTATTCTCTTTAGCCCAGCTCTGCCAAGCATCGTACGTGAGGTCATAGACATTAATCTTTGTCATTCAATCACCAGTCTTTCTCATTTTCTAAGATTTTACCATTTTCGAAATAAAAAATCCATCCGAGTCAAAATGTTGTGGTAATAACTGGAGCATTCCCGGCGTAAGCTCTGACTTTTCGATTATCTGATCACTAATCGATTCCCCAAGTCGACTATCTAGCTGATAATTAACATTATTAGCTAGAAAAGCTTTAATAACAGCTTGGTTTTCTTCTACTGTTAAAGTACAAGTACTATAGATTAAGCTCCCACCCTTTTTAAGTAAAGGAGCTAAATTATTTAATAATTCAAGCTGCAGATCAGCTAATTCAAGAATTTCTGCTTCCGTCACGCGCCATTTCAGCTCAGGTTTGCGACGTAGCACGCCAAGTCCCGAGCAGGGAGCATCAAGTAATATTCGGTCAAAAATCGGCTTAAAATTATCCTTCAGAGTATTAGCGTCACAAACACAGGTGTCAACTATTGTAATATCAAGGCGCTCGGCCTGCTCTCTTATCAGCTTAACACGATGTTCATGCAGGTCAGCAGCAACTATCCTACCTTGATTTCGCATTATTTCAGCAAGATAAAGCGTTTTACCGCCAGGAGCAGCAGTTGCATCAAGTACTGTCATACCTGGGTCTGGTGCAACAATCTCAGCAACTAGCATTGAGCTATCATCTTGTATCGAATAATAACCATCTTTATATAAGTCTGTTGTAGTTAGATTCCCTGACCCCATTATCCTGATTCCCGCTTTACTAAGTGGCGATTCAACAACCACCGCAGCAGGTCCAAGTTCTGTCCTTAGCTTGCTGAGCAAGTCATCGCGTGTTACTTTTAGAAAATTAGTTCTAACGACGGTAAAAGGTCGATCAAGGTTTGCAAAACAGAGTTCTGTCGCTTGTTCCGTTCCAAATTGCGATTCCATTTTTTCAACAAACCATTTAGGATGTGAACTTTCAATCGCCAATCTTTCGTTAGCACAAAGTATTGAAAAATCTAACAGACTAGCACGATTTCGAATTGCATTACGCAGCACACCATTAACCAAACCGGAAATCCCTTTATGACCATGCTTTTTCGCAATCTTAACCGCTTCATTAACTAAAGCATGCTCGGGAATTCGTTCTAAAAACAAAAGCTGATAGAGACTTAAACGGATAAGATTTCTTACCCAGTCCTCCAGCTTTTTATCATCTCCCACAAGTTTATTAATTACCCAATCTAAAGTTCCTCTACGTTGCAAGGTTCCATAAACTATTTCAGTCGCCAAGCTAACTTCTTGCGGAGATAGGTTACTCTGTGTTATCGCATGGTTTAACTGAATATTGCTATAGGCTCGCTCCTGGTCGATTTTATTCAACACAATTAAAGCCAGTTCTCTTCCGTTTTCTACCCTACTATTTACTTTCACCAAATTTATCTCCTTTAGTCAGCTGTCCTCCTTGCAAAAAAGCAGTTGCCGACATAGCTTTTCTGCCTGCCGGCTGCACCTTAAGCAAGTTAACAGCTGTATCTCCAGTCGCTACGACTAGTTGTTTTTTGTCTGCCAACAAAATTGTTCCTGGCTCCTCCCTATGTTCTATTGGAAGCGGTTCTGCTCGCCATAATTTAAAGGGAGTGCCATTAAAATATGTATAGGCAACCGGTGTGGGATTTAGACCTCGGATTAGGTTCGTAATCTCCTTACTGCTTTGCGACCAATCAACTAATTCATCAGCTCGCTTTAACATCGGCGCATAGGTTACAAGTGACTCGTCTTGTCTTTTACGTACAACAATTCCGTTATTAATCTGCTTAACTGCTTCTAGTAAGAGCTCTGCACCTAGTTCGCTTAGCATTAATGTAAGCTCACCAGCAGTAATCTTATCGCTAATTTCTATTTCCCTTTGTAAGATTATATCGCCAGCGTCCATCCTTTCTGTCATATACATAATTGTTACACCGCTAATGTTCTCGCCATTTATGATTGCATGATTAATCGGCGCAGCACCACGGTACTTCGGTAGCAAAGAAGCGTGAACATTAATTGCTTGATGCCGGGGCGTTTCCAATAATTGTTTAGGTAAAATCTGACCATAGGCCGCTGTAACAATCAGGTCGGGTTTCCAGGCAAGAATATAATCTACTGCATTCTGTTCCTTAATATTGTTCGGTTGATAGACTTCAATGCCATGATCAATGGCGTACTGTTTTACTGGTCCCGGCTGGACAATTCTTCTACGCCCAACCGGTCTGTCAGGCTGCGTAACTACGCCTACTAGCTCATGCTCTGATGAACACAAAGCCTCTAAACTTCTAACCGCAAAATGCGGTGTTCCCATAAAAACAATTCTCATTAGCTTCCCTCCAAAAGTATTAGCGGTTGCTATTTTTCACTTGCAGCATGCTCTTCGTTTGCCGCTTCTAGCACACGTTCCTTCTCAACTTCTTGTTCAATACTAGCTGCATCATAGGTCTCTTCTGCTAAATCGATAAATAATTTACCATCCATGTGATCTATCTCATGTTGGATTGCTCGTGCTAAAAAGTCCTCAGCTTCGATTTTAATTTCTTCACCTAAGCGATTTAAGGCTTTTACAATAATTTTGTCAGAACGTGTCACCTTACCATAAAGTCCAGGTACGCTAAGGCAACCTTCCAGATTAGTCTGTTCACCGAGACACTCGACAAGCTCCGGATTAATCAATTCGATTAGTCCTTCTCCCACATCAATAACTGCAATACGTAATGGATGTGAAATTTGAATAGCAGCAAGCCCGACTCCTTCAGAATCGCGCATTGTTTCCTCCATATTATCTAACAGCTTGATTGTACGATCAGTTATCTCTACTACTTCCTTTGATTTCTGTCGTAGCATCGGATCACCATCAGTTATAATTACTTTGATTGCCATCATTTAACCTCCTTACATTAACATATAGGGATCTATATCGATCGCAATCTTTAAATCACGATCATTTAGCTCTTCTAATACTTCAATTAAAAGTTCATTAATAATTTCTATTGTAGCTTCCCTCTCTTGATATTTAATCATAGTTTGCATTCGATTTCTATCTTTTATCCGCGCAATTGGCGAACTAACTGGATCAGGTACAGTTGTTAAGTCAGAGACAAGCATACGCAGCCGCCCAACAAAAAAGTTGCTAGCCATAATTACCTGTCTTAAATCTGGATGACTAAAACTAATAAGTACCAGCTTACTAAAGGGCGGATAATTCATCTGTTTTCGTAATGCGGACTCCATGTGATAAAAACCAACATAATCATGTTTCTGAGCATAACGGATACTATAATGCTCTGGTGAATAGGTCTGCACAACTACCCGTCCAGAAATATGATGTCTTCCAGCACGGCCGCTTACCTGTGTTAATAATTGAAAAGTTCGTTCTGCCGCGCGAAAATCAGGTAGCCCTAAAATTGTGTCAGCAGCAATCACTCCAACTAAGCTTACCTTTGCAAAATCCAAGCCCTTTGCCACCATTTGCGTTCCTAACAAAATATCCGTTTTACCCGAACGAAACATTGACAAGATCTTCTCATGCGCCCCCTTGTTTGTAGTACTATCATAATCCATCCGCGCAATTCTTGCTCTTGGAAACAGTTGGCGCAGCTCATCCTCAACTTTTTGTGTACCGGTGCCAAAAAAGCGGATATAGCTGCTTTTGCATTCCGGACAGGCGGTTGGATTTTGGACAGTGTAACCACAGTAGTGACAACGAAGAACATTGTTTGAACGGTGATAGGTAAGCGAAATATCGCATCGTGGGCACTTAACAACATAACCACACGAACGGCAGTTGACAAAGGTAGAGTAACCTCTCCGATTAAGAAAAAGAATCGCTTGCTCGCCTTTCTCCAGACACTCTTCCAGCCCCTGACTCAGACTACGACTAAAGATTGAACGATTGCCTAAACTCAGCTCATTACTCATATCAACGACCTTGACATCAGGCAATTTACTATCACCAATCCGTTGGTCAAGTTCTAGCAGTCGATATTCACCTGTCAGTGCCGAATGGTACGATTCCAAGGAAGGGGTGGCGCTTCCTAGAAGAAGCAAGGTATTATTCTCCTTGCTGCGCCATTTAGCAATATCGCGTGTATGGTAGCGCGGGTGCTCCTCTTGTTTATATGAGGTCTCGTGTTCCTCATCAATAATTATCAACCCAAGCTTAGGTGTTGGTGCAAAAACTGCTGAACGGGCACCAATCACAATCCGTGCTTCACCACTTCGTATGCGTAGCCACTCACGGAGGCGTTCGGTTGGTGTAAGTCGTGAATGTAAAACAGCAACTGACTCGCGAAAACGGCCACGGAAGCGAGTAATCATTTGAGTAGCAAGTGCAATTTCTGGTACTAACAGAATTGCTGAATTCCCTTTTGTTAGCGATTTTTCAATTAATTCTATGTAAATTTCTGTCTTACCACTGCCTGTAACTCCATGTAGTAAAGCAGTTTGTGGTGCATCCATTTTAGTTAAATTATACAGTTGTTCCAGCACAATTTCCTGTTGATTAGTTAGTGTAACTCTTTTATCATATAAGTTTTCGGTGAGAATAAACTCCTTGTCACGTTCAACAATTTGAAAAAGCCCTTTGTTAACTAAGGCTTTTACGCTAGTTGAAGCAATATTTAACTCCCGTAATAAACTCGCTCGCTCGACTTCGACGAGCTTTTTCTGCAAAAAATAGTCTATAATTTCTTGTTGGCGTACTGCATTCGTCGGTAGTTCTGACCGCGCTTCCAACAATTCACTATGACTAACAAGTAATTCGACAACTTTAATTTGCTGATGTTCTGCCTTTTGCTTTGATTTAAGAGTAGCGGGTGCAAGCAGCTGCAGGACTGTATACAAATGAGAAGAATAATAACGTTGCATCCAGAGTGCTAGGCTTACCATCTCTTCGTTAAGTGTTGGTTCTTGATCTACACATGAAGTAATAGGTCTTACAGGCGAAATTTCTGTCGTTTTCTTTATTTTTATGACATAACCAAGCACCTCGCGATTAGCTAATGGGACCGTAACGCGTGAGCCAATGCTTACCTGCGATAATAAGCATTCTGGTATTAAATAGTCAAAGCCCTCATGTCTGATATCTGGTATATTCACAACTACTTGTGCATACACTATTTAACTTCACCTAACAATCGTGTCTTTATCTCGCTTAAAATTATACTAGCAAGCTCTTTTTTACTCAGCTGTGGTATGGGAATTTCCTCATTATTTTTTGTGATAAGCGTTACAATATTCGTATCAGAACCGAAGCCGGCCCCAGCTTCTAATATATTATTTGCAACAATTAGATCCATATTCTTTCTCTTTAGCTTCTCCTTAGCGTTTTCAATAAGATTGCTAGTCTCAGCAGCAAAGCCGACTAAAATCTGATTGGCGCGTTTATTTCTACCTATTTCAGCTGCAATATCCTGTGTTCGCTCAAGTGTAAGTTGTATTTCAGCATCGTTTTTTTTGATTTTTTCTGACACAACTATTTTCGGTCGGTAATCGGCAACAGCAGCCGTCTTGATAATTAGGTCAGCCCACTCAAGGTTATTAATAACAGCCTCATACATCTGCGCTGCTGATTCTACACTGATTAATTTCACACCAGTAGGTGGCGTAAGATTAGTTTTGCCTGAAATAAGTAGAACCTCTGCACCACGAGCTCTAGCATTCTCAGCAAGTGCATAACCCATTTTCCCTGTAGAGCGGTTGGTAATATACCGTATCGAATCAATTGCCTCACATGTCGCGCCGGCAGTTATTAAAACTTTCTGCCCTAAATAATCCTCATTTTGAGTAAAAAAAGAGTCGATTGCAGTAACAAGCTCCTCTGCTTCAGGTAGACGTCCCTTACCAGCATAGCCCTCAGCAAGGTAGCCTACTGCAGGCTCAATAATCTTAACCCCACGATCTGCAAGTATCTGTAAATTTTTCTGAACAGCCGGATGGTTATACATGTCTTCATTCATTGACGGCGCAATCATAATTGGCGCCGTAACAGCAAGTAAGGTCGTCGATAACATATCATCAGCAATCCCGTAGCTCATTTTAGCAATTATGTTAGCCGTTGCAGGTGCAATAAGAACTAAATCAGCAGCTTGTGCTATTTTAATATGAGCAACACTGGCTGGATCGTGCTCATCAAAGATATCAGTATATACATGCTTTTTCGACATGACCTGCATTGTTAATGGCGTTATAATCTTCGTAGCGGCAGCGGTCATTATGACCTGCACATCAGCACCCCGTTTATGCAGAGCACTAACAACTGCTGCTATTTTATAGGCAGCAATTCCGCCGCTAATACCAATAACTATCTTTTTACCATTCATCTTACTCACCTTCTACTATTAATTCACCTTGCTCGATTTCTTCAAGCGCCATCCCAACATATTTTTTTGATTTCAAATTTTCAGACGGGATGTACCCTTCATTTTTCATAATTCTAGCTCGTTTAGCAGACGCAATTACTAGTGTATATTTACTATTAACTCTTTCTAGCAATTTATCAATTGATGGATAAATCATTCTATTTCCTCCTCTAATAAACTTTCTAAATAACTAAGAACTCGATCTTTTTTATATCTCTCAGCCTCAATAATTGTTATTACAGCGTTTACAGTCTTTTCTAGTTCATCATTAACTATAATATAATCATAGTTGGTAGCCATTTTTAGTTCCTTAGTGGCCATGCGCATGCGTCCTTTAATTATATCCTCGTGTTCGGTACCACGATAAATCAACCGATTACGTAACTCATCAAAAGACGGTGGTATTAAAAATATAAAAACGCCTTCTGGATAGATTGAGCGAACATGAAATGCTCCTTCGACCTCAATCTCAAGCAAAACGTCATTGCCTAATGCTAAATTATCCTCAACATAATCTAATGGCGTTCCATAATAATTACCACAGTACTCAGTCCACTCCAATAATGAACCGAGGCTAATCATTTGTTCAAACTCCGCTCGATTCTTGAAAAAGTATTCTAAGCCTTCAGTCTCATCAGGCCTAGCCTTTCTAGAAGTTGCTGAAATCGAGTAAATCAAACTTGGATATTTTTCTCTAAACCTGTTGCAGACTACGCCCTTACCAACACCTGAAGGTCCAGAAACCACAATTAATAAGCCTCTTTTTACTGACATGCTTGTGCTCTCAACTCCTAATCATCTTTACCATTTTCTTGATTAATTAAACGATTAGCCATCGTCTCTGGCTGAACAGCAGAGAGTATAATATGATCACTATCTGTAATAATAACCGCTCTAGTCCGGCGTCCATAAGTAGCATCAATTAAGGTATTTCGATCACGCGCCTCGGTAATAATTCTTTTAACTGGTGCTGATTCAGGGCTAACAATTGAGATAATTCGATTTGCCACCACAATGTTTCCGAAACCTATATTTATTAGCCTAATCATAATTTGAAGCCTCCTTTTACGTAAAGGTTAATCGACTATTCGATATTCTGTACCTGTTCACGCATTTTTTCTAGAATACTCTTTTGTTCAACAACTAACGTGCTTAAAATTGGGTCATTTGCCTTTGATCCAATTGTATTAACTTCACGATTCATTTCTTGAATCAGAAAATCAAGCTTTCTACCAACCGGTTCGTTCTCAGTAATAATCTGAGTGAACTGTATAAAATGGCTTTCTAAGCGTCTAATCTCTTCGTCAATACTTGCCTTATCTGCAAATAGAGCAACCTCAGTCATTAAGCGATTTTCATCAAGTTCAAGTTGACCAGTAGTCAATTCCTTAATTCGATTACTAAGCCGTTCTTGATAGTCAGCAACGACTTGCGGAGCACGCTCCTCTATCTGCACCAATAGCCTAGTAGCTTCCGAAATTTTCTCACTTAAATCATTACCCAGACTCTTGCCCTCGGCTAAACGCATCTGTAGCAACTCTTGACAAGCAAGGTCAACAATTGCAATTAACTGCTCACCAACATTTTCTGGTTCTATTAGATTATAACCGAGATTAACCGTATTTGGTAACTTAATTATTTCTCTAGCATCTATGCTCCCACTTAGGTTAAAACGTTGATTAATCTCAGCAACAACTGCAAGATACTGCTCAATTAATGAC